>DATLTC010000103.1 GCA_035533755.1 Gemmatimonadaceae bacterium | reverse complement strand
TGGCGGCTGATGAGCCTCAGCCAGGAGATCACGCAGCGCGCCTTCTACTACGGCTACGTCTACGTGGACCCGAAGGACGCCAACACCATCTACCTGCCCAATGTCGGCGTCTACGTCTCGCATGATGCGGGCAAGACGCTGATCGCCCTGCATCCGCCCCATGGCGACAACCACGTGTTCTGGGTCAACCCGGATCACCCCCGCATTCTCATCGAGGGCAACGATGGCGGGGCGGCCGTGTCCATCGACGGCGGCCAGACCTGGAGTTCCGAGGACAACCAGCCCACCGGGCAGTTCTATCACGCCAATCTCGACGACCAGTTCCCGTTCCACATCTACGGCGCGCAGCAGGACCGGAGTTCGGTCCAGGCGCCCAGCGCCGTGCCGGCGGGATCCATTCCGCCGGTGTGGACCAACATCCAGGGCGGCGAGATGAGCTGGGTCGTGCCCACCCCGGGCCAGCCCTGGATCACCTACGGCAGCGGGTATTACAGCATCGAGTGGCGGGAGAACCGCCGCACGGGACTCGTCACCAACGTGAGTCCATGGCCCGAGTACAAGTTCGGCCACGCCGGGGCCAACATCAAATACCGCTACGGGTGGAACCATCATCCGGTGGTGTTCGCGTCCCACAATCCCAACGAGTTGTTGATGGGAGCGAACGTGCTGTTCGAGACCCTCGACGGCGGCAGCCACTGGAAGACCATCAGTCCGGACCTCACGCGCGACGACACGAGCAAGGAAGCTCGGCCCGGCGGCCCGATCAGCGCCGACGTGACGGGCGAGGAGATGTTCGGCACCATTTCGTCGATCGCGTTCTCGCCACTCACCGACAACGTGATCTGGACGGGGTCCGATGACGGCCTGGTATACGTGACCACCAATGGGGGCGCTCACTGGAGCCAGGTGCGGCCGCCGGCGCTGCCGGAGTGGTCCACGATCACCTGCATCGAGCCGTCGCACACCGACGCGGGCACCGCCTACCTGTCGGCGAGCCGGTACGACTGGGACGACTTCCACCCATACGTGTACAGAACCACCGACTACGGCAAGCACTGGACAGAGATCACCACCGGGCTGCCCGATGACCAGTACGTCGAGAGCGTGCGGCAGGATCCGACCGACGCCAACCTGCTGTTCGCCGGCACCAGCGCCACGGCGTACTTCAGTCTCGATGGCGGCAAGCAGTGGCAGCCGTTGACCCTCAACCTGCCGGCGGTGCGCGTGAACGACATCGAGGTGCAGCCCGCGCAGCACGCCGTCGTGCTCGCCACCTTCGGTCGCGGGTTCTACGTGCTGGACGACCTGCAGTTCCTCGAGCAGCTCGGGTCAGCCCATGTGGCAGCCCAGACGTCGTACCTGTTCAAGCCGCAGCAGGGCTGGCTGGTGTCGCGCCGCGCGGGCGGGTTCGGGGGCGGCGGCGCCGGCGGCGCGAACCTGGCGCCCGGCGTCACGGTGTTCTTCCACCTGCCGGCCGACTACGACGGACGCACGCCGGTGAAGCTCAGCTTCACCACGGCGAGCGGCCAGGAGATTCGCAGCTTCACGCTGCACCTCGGGACGAACGCCGGAGGGAGGGGGGCTGCGCGCAGTCCGTCGCAGATGCGACAGCAGCAGGAAGAGCGACTCACGGCGGTGAAGCCCGGGATGAACCGCCTCCAGTGGGATCTGAGATACCCGACCGCGGTGGACGTGAACGGCATCTTCAACACCGGCTTTTCTGCGAGCCCGCCCGTCGGTCCGGAAGTGGTGCCGGGTACGTACGGTGTGACGCTCACCTATGGCGGCACCACGCAGAAGCAGTCGTTCGTGATCAAGCTGGATCCGCGACTCGAGAGCACGCCGGCGCAGTTGCAGCAGCGGTTTGCGTTGTTGATGCGGATCCACGGCGCCGTGGCTCGGCTCGACACCACGTTGAACCAGGCCATCGACGCCCGCGACTCGCTCCGCAAGGCCGGCGGCGGCGGAAAGGCGCTGGACAACCTGAATCGCGACATCGATGATCTGGTGGATCTCAGGATCCAGTCGGGCGAGGGGGCGCTGGTATATCCCCCGCGGCTGCGGTCGTGGCTGAGTGCCATCACGAACCAGGTGGAGCAGGCGTACGTGGCGCCGACGCCAGCAATGGTGCAGGTGGCCAACGGCTACATCAAGGATGCCGGCGCGGGGGTCGCGCGTCTGGAGGCCGACATCGCCGCGACGCGCACCATCGTGCCCTGATTCGGCGGAGTCCTTGCCGGTTGACCTGACGCGGCTGCCATCTCATGGCAGCCGCGTCTCGTTTCAGGTCCGCACTGCGCGAGCGCGCGGGCTCGATAGGCCGCTCGGCTGCCGCCGCCGGTATATTCCTATATCATGAACCGTCCGATCTTCGCGGACCCCACCGGCCGACGCTGGCGACGCGTCCGATGGAGCGTCATGGCGATCGGGGTGATCACGACGCTCCTGGCGCTCACCGTGGTGCTCGCCATCCTGATCCCGCCCACGCTTCCCGCCGCGTCCGGCGTACTGGTGGATCGGGCGCTCGGCGCGATTCCGATATGGAGAGGAACCAAGGGCGCGCGGCAACGGGCCATCGCCCGGCGCCGGCTCCTGGCGTCGTTGCAGCGACGCCCGCCCGTGCCATCACTGCGCGGCGCGGCGCTCCCGCGGCAGCCGATCGGCGTGTCGGCACGGACGGCCCCCAAACGCGGCGAGTTCGCGGCGTTCTACGTGAACTGGGACGACAACTCCTTCTCGGCGCTCTCCGCGCATGCCACCGCGATCGACCTGCTGATCTGCGAATGGGCGTTCGTTTCGGCGGAAGGCGACTCGCTCCACGCCGTCGTCGATCGCCGCGTGCCGTTCCTGCTCTCCCGCCTCGACGCCGCCGAACGCCCCCGCGTGCTGCTGATGCTCAGCAACGTCGATTCGACGACCCAGCGGTTCGACCCCACCCGCCTGGCGGCGCTGGTCCGCCGGCCCACCGCGCGCAAGCGCACGATTGCCCAGCTCGTGCGCCTCGTCCGCACCTGGGGCCTGGCCGGGGTGACGATCGACTTCGAGGAGATCCCCGACGCGTTGCACCCGGCGGTCCTCGGCTTCCTGGTGGAACTGCGCCGAGCACTCGACTCGGTTCCGCCCGCGCCGGGCGCCGGACGGCTGCTGTTGACGCAGGCGGTGAGCACGGACCTCTCGCCCAGCCTCCTCGCGAAGTACGCCGCCGTCAACGACCGGTTGTTGCTGATGCTCTACGACGAGCACTATGGAAGCGGGAATCCCGGGCCGGTCGCCAGCCAGGCGTGGTACGAGCGTGAGGCGGCCCGCATGCTGCGATCCGTGCCGGCCGACAAGGCCCTGCTGGTGCTCGGCGCGTACGGATACGACTGGAACGACGCCGGCCGCGGGTCGTCGGGCGACGCGGTGACGTTCCAGGACGTGATGCAGCAGGCGCACGATCATTCGGCGCCCGTCCAATTCGACAGCGCCGCCCTCAATCCGTACATCGCCTGGACCGATGCCGACTCGACGGACCATGTCGTCTGGTTCCTCGACGGGGTCACGGCGTGGAACCAGATCGCCGCCGGCCAGCGGCTGGGGGTCCGGGGCCAGGCGCTCTGGCGGCTCGGCGCCGAAGACCCGTCGCTCTGGAACGCGCTCGCCGTCTCGACCGGAAGCCCGGAGGCGGTGGCCACCGCGCTGGATCGCATCCCGCCGGGGTACGACGTGGTGTTCCAAGGCACCGGCGAGCTGCTGCGCATCCGCGCCAAGCCGGCCGACGGCACGCGCACGATCACGTTCGACGCGCCCGCCGGCCCGATCACCGGGGAACAGGTGACCAGCTACCCATCGCCCTGGATCGTCCAGCGCTTCGGCGCTCAGAAGCACAAGGTAGCCCTGACGTTCGACGACGGACCCGACCCGGACTGGACACCGGCGATCCTCGACACCCTGGCGTCGCGCTCCGTGCATGCCACGTTCTTCATGATCGGCACCAGCGTGGAGCGACATCTGCAGCTCGCCCGCCGGGTGCTGGCCGACGGCAACGAAATCGGCAACCACACCTTCACGCATCCGAACCTCGCCCTCTTGCCGCCACATATCGTCCGGATGGAAATCGATGTGGAGACCCGGCTGCTGGAGGCCGCGCTCGACCGCCGCATCGTCTTCTTCCGGGCGCCCTACTTCGGCGACGCCGAGCCGACCACCGCGGACGAACTCGGGCCGGCGGCCATCGCGTCCGACCGCGGGTACGTGCTCGCGGGCCTGCATCTCGATTCCAGGGACTGGACCCGCCCCGGGGCGGCGGCCATCGTCCGCAACGTGCTCGACCAGCGGGCGCGCGGGAACGTGGTCCTGCTGCACGATGGCGGGGGCAATCGTGCGGAGACGGTGGCAGCCCTCGGGCCGTTGATCGATTCGCTGCGGGCGCGCGGGGATACACTGGTCACACTGTCCGGGCTCACCAACGGTGCCATCCAGGGGATGACGCCGCTCCCCAAGGGAGAGGAAACCACCCGGAGCGTGGAGCTCGTCGGCTTCGCGCTCTTCGGCACGCTTGAGTGGATCCTGACGTGGCTCTTTCTCCTCGCCGTCGTCCTCGGGATCGCGCGCGTGCTCGTCATCGGGACGCTGGCGTTGCTGGAATACGCACGCGAACGACGGGGCGTCCGGGCCCGCGCCAGGGCTCCCGCCGCGCTGCCCTATGCCCCCGCGGTGTCCGTCATCGTCCCGGCGTATCGCGAGGCGCTCGTCGTCGTGCGCACCGTGGAGCACCTGCTGGCACAGCGCTACGCCGGCGCGCTGGAAGTGGTCGTGGTGGACGACGGGTCGCCGGACGACACCTACGCGGTCGCGCGGGCGGCGTTCGACGCCGACCCCCGCGTGCGGGTGGTCACCAAGTCCAATGGGGGGAAGGCGAGCGCGCTCAACGTCGGCTTGCGCCTGGCCTCCCACGACATCGTGATCGGGCTGGACGCGGACACGCTGTTCGAAGAGGACACCGTCGCGCGCCTGGTCGAGCCGCTGGCCGACCCGGCGGTGGCGGCGGTCGCCGGCAACGCGAAGGTCGGCAACCGGATCAATCTGATCACCCGCTGGCAGGCCATCGAGTACATCACCAGCCAGAACCTCGACCGTCGCGCCTTTGCCCTGGTGAACGGGATCACGGTGGTGCCCGGCGCGGTGGGCGCCTGGCGGCGCGAGGCGGTCCTGGCGGCGGGCGGGTTTTCCGGCGAGACGCTCGCTGAAGACCAGGATCTCACACTGTCCCTGCTCGAGGCCGGCCATCGCGTGGCGTATGCGCCGCACGCGGTCGCCTGGACCGAGGCCCCGGACACGGTGTCGGGATTGCTCAAGCAGCGCTTCCGGTGGAGCTTCGGCACGCTGCAGTGCATGTGGAAGCACCGGCGCGCGTTCCTGCGGCCGAGCTACGGCTCGCTGGGCATGATCGCACTTCCGAACACATGGGTGTTTCAGCTCCTGGTCAATGCGATCGCGCCGCTCGCCGATCTGATGTTCATCTGGAGCCTGGTCTCCGTGTGGCTGGTGGGGCTGGAGCATGGCGCCACGTACGCCGTAGCGCCGTTCGAGCAGATCCTGACCCTCTACGCGCTCTTCCTGTTCATCGACTGGGCGGTGTCGGTCCTGGCGCTCATGGTGGAACCCGACGAGGACTGGCGCCTCACCTGGCTCGTCCTGCTGCAGCGGTTCGCGTACCGCCAGATGATGTACTGGGTAGTGATCCGGTCGTTCATGGCGGCCACGCGCGGTGGCCTGGTCGGCTGGGGAAAGCTCGAGCGCAAGGCGACGGTGGAATTGCCGGCGGGAGCGCCGCGCGATGAGACGGCGACATAGGTCAAGCGCACCGCGTCTTCCCATGTTGGTATGACGGAATCGGTATGCCCTTCATAGGGGACATCGGGCCGCCGCCACCTCACCTCTCAACCCGAGCGGCGCCTCCACCCGCCAGCCGCTCGAGCTGGATGCGGTGCCGCATCGGATGCACGACCGCGTGCTCCAGCATCTGCTCGATGTTGTAGTCCTCGCCCCAGCGGGACTTGTAGGTCACCGGCGCGAGTTCGCGATCTTCGAGCAACGCGAGGTGGCGGCGCCAGCCGGCGAGGACCTCTTCCATGAATGCAGCGCTTCGGCCGGCGATCGCCACGGGGTCCGTTTCCGAGTCGAGGTCGGTGACCGGCCGCTTCACGCATTCGCCAATCCAGGTCAGGTAGTTGCGGGACGAACGCAACACGTGGCCCGCGAGGTGCTCGTTCGACTGGTAGGACGGATCGTCAGTCCGCGGCAGTTTCTGGCCGGAAGCACGAAAGGCGAGCCACGTGTCATGGAACCGCCGCAACTCGATCTCGTGCAGTTCGACGCAGCTTCGCACGGCGTTGCTCTTGAACATGTCGCTCCTCCGATTGGACGTGCATCGCTCCAGACTTGAATGGGCGACTTCCACCTGCGGTGAACCCTGGCGTCCAGCGTGCTCCATCCAGGCGGCGCGACCTGGCCCGCCAACGCGGCCTCCCGACCCCCTGACCAACTTCCGATACGTCACCCGGTGCGGCTGATCCGCATCCGGTCCCTTCCGCCTCTTCAGATCTTCTATATAAGAACCGAAATTCCCCTCGGTACTACCGACTTCGCGGTGTTGTTTTGGCTGGGCCAGTTGGAAGACAATGCGCAGCATGGGGTTGCACGCCAAGGCGGTACGGCTCGGGAATGAGCCGAACGCGACGGTTACAAACTGAGTTTGTAACGGGCCTACGCTGTGAGCGCGTGAGGGTACGATTTCCACGGTCCGCCATGCTCGCGTCCACCCCCCGAGCGGCGAGCGGTTTCCTCCGTCATTCCGCCAGTCGCCCTGGTCCAACTTTCAGGGCGGGGGGCCACCCGCTGTCCGCCTGACCGCACCGCGGAGACGAGCGACTGCAAATCGTTCTGGAGCGGAGATTGTGACTGCGACGCCGGCGTCGGGCTTGGCGAAGAGACATTCTGCTGATCGCCCTGGAACTTCGCGAGCGCCTGTCCGGCCGCGTGCATGTCGCCTGACTGCACGGCGCCGAACCGCGTGGACAGATCGCTGGTGAGCTGGTCGCGCGGAGTGACGCCGGCCCCCGCCTGAGTGCTCGGGCCGATCGATGCGTCCGGATGTTCCCTTCCACCAATTCGGTATCGGACCGTTCGCGGCGCTATCGAGCTAGAGAATTGACGGAGAGAGTTCCGGGCCGTGGAGATTCCCGCTTCCATCGCGGGGGTGAAGCTGTAGCGCTCGATACCGATCAACGGGCGGGAGCGGTTCGAGGTCCTACCGCTTCCAGACGCACCGCTTGGGCACCGCAAACACCGAACCAGTCGGCGCGCCCACCCTGAACTCCTTTGTCTCGAACATCTCGATGGCCTCGGCACCTGTCGGTGTCATCACGGCCTTGACCAGGAGCCCGTAGGTGGCGTCGCGCCAGAGCTTCACGGTGCCGCGCTTCTCCCGCTTCTCGAAGACCGTGGCGGTGATGCCGTTCACCGTGTCCTGCCCCGTCGCTTTTGGCGTGACCGAATCGTCCAGCGCCATCTGCTGCCAGAGGCCGAACGGGTCGCCCCAGTCCCCTTTGCCCGGCGAATTGCAGGGCACCGATGCCTTCAGCAGGTCCCACGACAGTTGCGTCGTGGACGGAACATCCACGATCGTACGCATGTGGATCGCGACCGGTTGCTCAGCGGATTTGGGCATGGTCAGATCGACCAGCACCCTGTCGCCGTCACGATAGAAGTGCTGGGTCTGACCGCCGCCGGCGTTGACGATCGTGTATTGCGTCGGCGCCGGTTGGTACTGCGCGCCGGCCGCGGTCCAGGGGGACAGGCACAGCAGCGACAGGAGTGCGAGGGATCTGCTCACGATCGAGCCTCCGTGGAAAGTGGAAGGAATGCGCCGCAACGGTCAACCGGCGACGCCGGCGCCTCGCCGCGCCGTCAGTGCGTACCGCCGCCCGCTTTCAGATTAGCCGCATGGGCGAACACGTACGTCACCACGTCGTTCTCGGCTCCGAGCGCCCCCATGAGTTCGTTGAGCTCGTTCTGCCGGATCATCATGACCTGCGCGCGCGCGATCCCCGACAGCTTGCCACCGAAGGCTTTGGTGGCCTGATCGATTGCCGCCTCACCCTGCGCCGCGCTCTGCTGCAGCGTGTGCTTGAGATCGTCGTATGGAGCGGCCGCCCTCTTGAGCAGCCCGGCGGCGGCGGCGTTGATCGCGGCATCGCGCTGCTGGGCCGGATCGGCCCCGCACGACCCTCCGCCCGCCCGCTCCGCGCGCGCCATGCACCGGTCGATCGCCGGCTGGTACTGTTTGTTGAGCGCCGCGACCTTGTCCTCGTACGCCGCGTGCAGACGGCCCATCGTCACGACGTTGAACGATTGCGTGGCGTCGGTGAAATCGGCGTTCATCTGGCCGGCGACCTGCGAGAGGCTCCCGATGGCCTGAGCGGCCGCGGGGGTCATCATGCCGGGACTCTGCATCATGCTGGAGTAGTCCATGCCCGGAGGAACGCCGGTAGGCTTCATCCACCCCACGATCCGTTGGCGGAGCGCTTCGGTGTGCACGTCCCCCTTCTCGGTCGATCCGTCGGGCGTGGCGACGTCGCCGTAGTACCTGGCGAGCGAGTCGATCGACGTTGGAAGCGTGGGCAGGTCCTTGAACGAATGCAGGGCGACGACCGTGCTCACGCCCTGCGCCCGCGCGCTCCCGCCCGCCGCAACACACGCCACCAGTACAACACCGGCCATTCCAATTCGAGACATCATTGCTCCTCCGATGGCGCCGCTCCGGGCGCGTCGTGCATGAGGCCCGGGCAAGACGCCGCCCCCCGGTTCAAAAGGCGTGTGCATAGGCACTGAGGTCCCCCTCGAACGCCGCGCCCGTCGTGAACGTGGCCGACTCTTCGGAATCAGGTCCCGCGCTGCGCAGGTTGATGGTCTCCTCGAGGTCGTACTTCCCCACGGCGGAGAAGCCCAAGCTCCCATGCACCCCGATCCCCGCCGTCGTGACTTTGCCGCCCTGATCGAAGTTGGCTTGCATCCCGATGTCCCCCCCGAGTCCCGGGATCGTGCCGGGCAGCCCCACGCCGAGGAACAGCTCGCCGTGCCGGCCCGTCGTCGCGCCACGGACATCGAGCTTCGCGCCCGCCAGACCGAGTCGAAACTCGTTGCAGTCGATGTAGATCGATGCCACCACGAGGTCGAGATCGAGTTTCTTTGGATTGCACTTGCCGACCTTGGCGGCCGCATCCTGGGCCGCTTTCACTTCCGCCGCGGCCCTCGCGGCCGCGTTACACTCCGAGATGAGATTTTCCCCGTCCCCGCCCAGTCCGAATTCCTGGGCGGAGGTATAGATGAAGCGCTCGAGATTCACGAGCTGTTCGCGGCGATCGGCGTCGAGGCGCACACGCGTCACCGGATTCGTGGCGTACAGGAACCAGGCACGCATCGCCTTGTCGTAGTCCGCCGCCAATTCGGACATGCCGCCGATCATGGTCTCCGCCGCTCCGCGCTCCGCGGCGTACGTCGACTGCGCCAGGGTCAGCTCGGCCCGACAGTAGGGCAGCATGCACGCCGCCGGATTGCGCGACCTGGCTGTGCACACGTCACGATCCTTGTGGATCGCCACGGCGCGAGGCGTCGCGTTCTGGTCGATGATTCGTGTCTGGTCGCCGAAGGCCGCTTCGATGAGGTTCTGCTTCGCGGCCATCCTGGCGTCCACGCGATCGGTGGCCGCGTCCACTTCGCGCTGGTTGTCGATGTTCAGGTCCAACTCGAGCCCGCCCGCCGCGCCCACCGGCGCCTCCACGGCATCCAGCTCCGGGCGCGCTGCGGGTTCCGCCGCCTGCTCCTGCATCCGAATCGCCGTGAGCATCCGCTGGTACTCGTTGGCCACCCCGATCATCTCCACGTCGAAGTGCTCTGATTCCAGCCAGTTGCTGGGGATCGACGGAACGAGGAAGGGGAATGCCGGCGCCGGCGGCGGCGGCATGACCGACTCTGCCGGTGGAAGCGGCAGCGGCTTCTTCGCCTCGACGTTGTCGTCGTTCGACTCCGGCCCGAAGACCTGCGCCTCTCGATGTCCGTTCCAGTCCACCTCCTGCGCCTGCCGCATCGACGCGATGGCGACGTGCATCGCTCCGGTGCACGATTGCGCCCGTCCGAGCGCATCCCACGCCATCCCGAACTTCGGCGCGAGATGCGTGGCCTCCGTGAGCAATGGAATGCCGGTGGACATATCTCCGAGGTTGGCGTACGCCACACCCAGCCCGTACACGTCGACCGCGGTGCGTGGCCCGATCGCGAGCGCGCGGCGGAACGCGGTCACGGCGTGCGGGTCGTCGGCGGCCAGCTCGAGCGCGGCGCCGAGCCCCGACCACGCGGCGCGCTGCGTCGCCCCGCCCTTCTGCGCCGCGTCCACGTACACAACCACCGCCGCACCCGCGTTGCCGTTGGCCGCCAGCACACCGCCCATGAAGTTCAAGCGCCGTGGGTCCGTAATCGTGGTGCCGATCTTCGTGAGCTCGCGCTGCCCGGCGGCCGACTCCTGCCCCTCGTACATCCTCTTCATGGCGTCGAGGAATAGCGCCGCACCTGCCGCGCTCGGCGCCGTGGCCGCAACGCCGGCGAGCGCCGGCGACCGGACCGGGCAGTTCACTTGATCGCTCGCGCTCGTGGCGGCGGCGTTGGCGGACTTCACGGAATCCGCCAGCTTCGTGGCCGCGGCCGCGCTCGCTTTGGCGCCGGCGACGATCGCATCGCGGTGTCCGGCCATGTAGTCCTGGAGCTTCTTGGCCTCGGCCTGCGTGGGCACGCCGCCGCCCATCACCTTCTTCCAGATCGTCTGGATGTCGGGCGGCGCCTTCGACATGTCGGGCATGCCGCCCTGCGCGCGGACCGGCCGGGCGCCGGCCGCGAGGAGCAGCACGAGCAGCAGCAGGAGCCGGCGCATCAGTGTTTCACCATGGCTTCGAGGGCGGCCCACGGGAGTCCGTTCACGATGGCGGTCATCACACGCCGCCGGCCGGGTTCATCGTCCCCGTACGTCCTCGGGACCACGCCCGGGATTCCGTACGGCACGCTGAGCACGATCGTCTGGGCGCGATCGCGGGGAGGCGAGCCGTCGAAGAACGCCGGATTTGGGGCGACGAGGGCGCCGGCGCCGGACGTGCCGACGGCGACGAGGGAAGAATCGCCCGGCCCGTTCGTGCGCACGGCCGCTTGGCGTGCCCGGTCGGCTGGGCCGGCCGCGTCGGCCACGCGCTGCAGGCTGTCGATGACGTGCTCTGCGGTATCGAGCATCGCCTTGGCCATGACGCCAAACTTGGGGTCGGCCAGCATGTCGGCCATGCCAGCACGATTGTGCTTCAACTGGGCGCGCATCTGAGCGACCTGCACCCGCCGGTAGCGATCGCGCGTCACCGGGACGAAGGGCGGCGGCACGCGGTCGGTGATCACCACGCACATGCCGTCGAAGCTGGGATGCCCGTGCAGCGATTCCGTTTGCTCCAGCGCCTGCGCGATCGGCGGACCGCCGTCGGGCAGAGAATCGGCTTCCGTATAGGAACCGCCGCACCACCGATCGTTCACGAATGCGCGCAGGTCCACGGCGTCCACCTGCACGATGCCGTGCTCCCCGCTCCCCGCCTCGGCGTATCCGAAGATCCGCACCTCTCCCTCCACGCCGGCGAACTCGGTCATCCCCGTATTGAATCCCTTGGGCATGTCGCCGGCGACCAGGTGCAGCACGACGTCGTATCCCATGGGATGCGAGATCGCCGGATCCTGACGGAGCACCGCGAGCAGGCTCTCGGCCAGCGCTTTCTGCGCCCGCCGCTCCGCCGGATCGTGGATCCAGGTGAAGCCGTCGAACGGTTTCACGATCAGCCGGCCGGGCGTGGTGGCCGGGGTGCCCCCCGAGCCACCCTGCGCGGCCAGCCGCGACGCGGCGCACGGCAGGGCCGCGGCGAACAGCCCCGCCACCACCAAGTGCCGCATTCCGATGCGCCAGTGCCTCATCGCTTCACCAACTCGACCCGCCGATTCTCCTGGCGGCCTTCGGCCGTGGTGTTCGGCGCCACCGGCTTGGTATCGCCGTACCCCTTGGTATCGAGGCGCGAGCCGTCGATCCCGAAGTTCGACACGAGATACGTCTTCACCGACGCCGCGCGCTGCTCCGATAGCGTCTCGTTGGCCGCGCTGGCCCCGGTGTTGTCGGTGTGCCCCTCGATCGTGAGCTTGAGGTCGGCGTGGGCTTTCAACATGTCCGCGATCAGCTGGAGCGTCGGCTTCGACTCGGGGCGGATATGCGCGCTCCCCGTCGCGAACAGGATGCCGTGCGTGGCCACGCGACCGTTGGCCATCAGCGCGTCCCAGAGGATCGGCTTCCCGCCTTCGGCCACGCGGATGTTCGTGATGTAGAACGGACTGGCCTCGTTGCCGCCGTAGGTCATGAGGATCTTGTTGCTGCGGCCGATGTTGACCCGGGGGGCGTTGGCCACGCGCTTGCCGTCCACGTATACCTTCACGTATGGGCCGTCGGCCATGACGCGGGCGTGGTAGACGTGCCACCCGTCATACGGGATGGCCTCCGACGTGAAGTTGCCGACACCTGCGGCCCCCTGGAACACCACCTCGTCGTGACCGCTGGCGCCGTTGGAGAAATCGATCGTCGGGCCCCAGGAGTCCATGCTGGTGAGATCGGCTTCGAAGGTGAAACGCTGGGGCAACACGCCCGGCAAATCGATCTCCAGACTTCCGCCGGCGCTGTTGCTCCGGTACCACCGCTGCCCCCGGTAGTCCGCCACCTCGACATTGCCCGAGGTGGGGATGACGCGCTGCGGCGCATCGCCCACCACATCGTGGCTGAAGTCCTCGAAGAAGAGCACCGAGTCGCCGGGCACGAAGTCGTAGTTGACGAACGCCGACGGCGGGAGATCGCCCGCCGTCGTGCCCAATCCGGCCGCCGCGGTCTTCGGCGCGGCGTTCGTCATCGCCTGCGCCGAATCGGAGGTCGAGACCTTGTTCCCCTGAGCGTCGGTGATCACGACGGGCTGCCCATTCGCTTCGGCGGCGGCAATGCACTCCGTGTTGGTCACGACGCAGGTCACCTTGCGCGCGGCCTTGTCCATGGTCGAATCGGCCGCGGCGTTCGCCGCGCTGTCCACCTTGGCGGTCACCTTCTCCTTGATCCGCTTCCAGATCTGCGCGTGAGCGGGCGTGGCCGTGCACACCAGCGCGATGAATCCAACGGCGAACAGTGAGACGGGGCGACGCATGACGGGCTCCTTCGAATGGGAACGTGGGTGCGGCACGCGGGGGCGCGCGCTCATGGGTTGGATATCCCGGACAGGTGACGCATGCGGAGCACGGCGCCGCTCACTTCGACCGGACCTGGATCGAGATCGTGACGGGTTGCGTGGCCCGCGTCGACTGGTGTCCATGGGCGTCCACGTCCGTGACGGTCACCACGTATTGGCAGACCAGCGTGGTGCCCGCCGCGAAATTGGGTCGCGCCATCGCCTGGAAACTGATTGCCTGCGTGAAGTTGGCCGGGCTGTCGCAGTTGCCGGGGCCAATGGCCTGCGACGGAGGGGGCGTGAGCTGGGTTGCGCTGACGCTGTAGTAGCCGCCGGGGTTCCGGTTCGGGTCCTCCGCCCACCGCAGCATGAAGGAAGCGACGGGATTGAGCCCACACGTGGCCGGAGCACCGCCGTTGGGGCACGGAGTGGCGAAGGTCGTCGATGCGGTTTTCGACCAACTCAGCCCAGTGTTCGTCGATAGCTGGAGCGTGCCTTCCCATGGCCCGATCGGAAGCGGCTGGGAGGTGTGTACCAGCACGGGGGGCTTCGCGATGCGGCTGACGGGCGGGTGCGCGAGGATCGGCTTCGACTGCGCGGCGAGCGGCTGCACCATCGCAGACACCGCGAGCGCGACGGCGACGGCACCCAGATACGTGATTCTATTCTTCATATTCAGTTCCTCCGGGAGCAGGGGATTGGATCGAGATGGACGTGTAGCCGAGGGACACGCGTCGCATCCCGGCGGCGGTGTCGACGCGGCGGACGACGCAGCCCGTCAGGTGTTCGGTGTGAAACACGGCGCCCGTGCCGTCGCGGAACACCAGGTCGCACGTCCCACCGCTCGGGCGGCCGGTCGCCGTCAGCGTCGCGAGCTTCGCCAGGTCGTCCGCGCCGCGGCCGGCGTGGATGGTGAGCAGGACCTCGTCGTTCTGCTGTTTGGACCCGGCACCGGCCCCGACGCGCGGTCTGGCGTCGGCCTGGTTTCGTCCCCCACCGGCACCCGGCACCGCGGCCGCCACTACCGTGTCCGGGCCGAGCGTCCGGCCGGCGATGGACATCGTGACGGTGATCGACGCCTGCGCGGCCAGGCCCGCGGGCGCCGCCAGCGTCGCGATCAGGGTTAACCCGCCGGCCACCTTCGCCACCAAGCGCATCGGTTAGTACGTCGCCGCGGTGGTGGCGGCTGCCGCGCCGTACAACGGACGGATCTGGAACAGGATGTACAGGCTGATCAGCCCGCCGAGCAGGGCGCCGACGATCGCCCCTCGCAGCAGCGACGACACGATGGTCACCAGCCGCGCGCAGAAGATCAGCCGCCAGCCACCCATGCGGCGCGCGAACAGCCCCGGCAGCGCCATCACGTCGAGCACCAGCGTCACGATGATGACGATCATCGTGAACCCCAGGCCGGGCGCGCCCGTGGCCGCGAACGGCAGGGCCGCGGCGCTGAGCCCGAGCGCCACCAACACCACCGGCAGCGACAACACCAGCAGGACGACCGCGATCCACGGGGCGAAGCGGACGATCAGTTCCCGCCAGCCGGGCGGGATCTGGAACGGCGCCTTCTGCACCAGATAGTAGTCGAGGAAGCCGATCAGGTCCGTCGGGGCTTGGTTCGCCATGGAGGTCTCCTCATGCACAGGCGGGCGGCCCGAGTTGCGGGCCAACTGGCGGGCGGTAAGTTTTCCGGACGGGCACAGTTTGCCGTCGCGCCATCCGCGAGGTCTCAACAAGTCAACATGCGTCTGGACAAGCACTTCAGACTCAAGACGCTCGGCCAGCTCGCACTCGAGACTCGGGTGGGTGACGTCGTCACCCCTGCCGCGGTCCGGCCACGCCACCTGGCGCTGCTCACCGTCCTCGCCGTGTCGCCACGCGCGCCGCGCCGCGACGTCTTGGCCGCGATGTTCTGGGGCGAGGAGACGGACACTCGCGCCCGCCACTCGCTGAGCAACGCGCTCTCGGCGTTGCGCGCCGCCGTCGGCGCGTCCGGCATTTCCGCGCGCCGCGACGAGGTGGGACTGAACCCCGAGCTGCGCCTCGCGGTGGATGCCCTGGAGTTCGCCGCCGCCGCCGAATCGCGCGACGACGTTCGTGCCGCCGCCCTGTACGGCGGACCATTCCTGGACGACCTGTACGTGAGCGACGCGCCGGGCTTCGACGCCTGGGCGGCCCGCGAACGGTCCCGTTACGAGCGCCTCTTTCTCGCCATGTGTGAGCGCCACGCACCGGCGCTGCTGCGCGCCCGGGCGTGGGATGAATGCGTGGGCCTCGCCGAGCGCTGGCTGCACGCGGCGCCGCAGTCGGCCCTGGCCTTCACGACGCTGCTGCGCGCCCGCTCGGGACCGGGCACGCCGTCGGCACGCCGGGCGGCACTGGACGACCACGCCCGGCTCAGCGACTGGCTGGCCCGCGAGCATGGCCTGCGGCCCGACGCTGCCGTGGGCGATGTCGCCTCCGAACTCCGCGCGCAGTTGGCGGCCGGTGAGCATGCGATGGCCCGGGATCTGGCCGCAATACGCGACATCTCGCCTCCCCCACCAGCGCCGGCCGCCCCAGCGGCGGCGCCCGAACCGTCCGGCATCCGGCCGGCCTCCGCATCAACCGGGCGCTGGATTCGCCCGGCGCTGGCGGTCGCGATGCTGGCCGTGGTCGGTGTCGCCGCCCTGGTGATCGTCCGCGGCCGTCGAGATCACACCGCCGCGCCGGCCACGCACACCGTGGTCGCCGTCACCGACATCGCCAACGTTCGCGGCGACACAGCGCTCGCCTGGCTGGAGGACGGCCTCCCTCAGATCATCAGCGACAACCTGGCCGGCGAGGGCCCCCTGGAACCCGTCCCCCCGGTGCGCGTGCGCGACGTGCTCCTGCGACGCGGCGGGCCGCGCGGCGCGCCGCTCGACGCCTCCGATGCCATGGACATCGCGCGCCGCGTGGGAGCGACGTGGGCCGTGCGTGGCGGGCTCACCGGCGGGAACGACGTCTACATCCTCGATCTCGACGTGCGCGATGTCGCCACCGGCGCTTCGCTCCAGAGCTTCACCGTGATGTCCGCCGACCCCGTGCAGTTGGGCCGCCTCGCCGCGGCACGCCTGCTCGACCTGGCCAGCAGCACGCCGTCGGGGGAAAGCGAGGCCCCGCGATTCGTGGGAGCGGCCACGACGCGCCCCGAGGCCTACCGGCATTACGTGGTGGGTCTGACGGCGAGCAGCGAGCGCCGGGGATCCGACGCCGCGCGCGAATTCGACGCCGCCATCGCCCTCGACTCCGGATTCGTCGGCGCGTTGAGCGCCCGCCGGGACATTGCCGCATCGCGTGGCAACCTCGCCCTCGCCACGCGGCTGGACTCCCTCATCGCCCGCCACCCGGACCGGATGTCGGACTGGGATCGTCTGGTCCACGAGATCGGACAGGCCACCGTCACCGGCGCGGTGGACCGATCGGAGGCCCTCGCCGAGCGGCTCGTCGCGCGCTATCCGCGCGATCCGCGGGCCTATGATCTGCAGGCATACGTGCTGTCGATGCACGGGCGATGGCCGGCGGCCGACTCGGTGTACGAGCGCGAACTGTCGCTCGACTCACTCGCCATGGAGGCGGGCAACGGGCCCTGCGCGCCGTGCGTGGCCTACGCGGGACTCGTGGGCCTGCGCCTGGTGCGCGGCGACCTCGCCGGTGCCGAACAATCGGCGCGGCGGTGGGTGGCGCTGCAGCCGGGCGTGCCGGGTTCGTGGGAAATGCTGTCCATGGCGCTCGAGTTCTCGGGACGGGCCGAGGAGTCCATCGAGGCCGCGCGGCGGGCCGCATCGCTGACCAGCGACCCCGTCCGCACGGCCGACCTCGGACGCGCGTTGCTCGTGGCAGGCCGCTTCGATGCCGTCGATTCTCTGGTGCGCCTTTTGCGCCGCCGGCCCGGCGGCCTCGCCGACGCCACCGACCTGGCGGCCACGCTCGCCCGGGAGCGCGGCCAGTTCCGGCGCTCCATCGCGCTGCTGCAGCCCGTGCTGGCCGCCACCGGCCTGGAACTCGTGCAGGCCGACAACCTGATGCGCGTGGGCCGTGTGGCCGACGCGCGCCGCCTGTACGAGCGGGCCGGCCACGACGGCCTGCCGCGCGACGTGGAGGCGATGAGCGCGGAGCAGTCACGCGCCTTTACCTGGGCGCACGTGCTCGAGGGCGACGCCCTCTGGCGCACCGGCGACACTACGGCCACGCACGCACTCATGGACTCGGTGCGCCACGTCGGGGCGCGGAGCTACTACGGCCGCGATTGGAGACTCTACCACCACCTCGCCGGACTGCTCGCGCTGTCGCGCGGCGACACGGCGACCGCCGAGGCCGAGCTGTCGGCCGCGCGCTGGGGTGTCGCGGGATGGACGACGACCGTGGTCCAACTCGGCGCGGTCCAACTCGCACACGGGAATACCGCGGGCGCGATCGCCTACTTCCGCCAGGCGCTCCGCGGCCCGCTCGACGCCATGGGGCGCTACGTTCCGCGCACCGAGATCGACGCCTGGATGGCGCGGGCGTTCGCGCGCGCTGGCCAGTCCGATAGCTCGCACGTGTACGAGGCGCTGGTGCGCGACGCGTGGAAGGACGCCGACCCCGAAGTGCGCGCGCGCCTGTCGGCGCTCTCGAGGTAGGTGGCCTGCCGAAGCGGTCCCGGACCCATGATCGGTATTCCGCAGGACGAGGGAAGGTCACCGGTGCCCCTCCCCCGGCGCGAGGCGCGCCGGTGCAATTGACATTCCTATCCCGCGTCGACGCGGCCGCACCCCCGCCTACCCCCTGACCAACTTCCGATACGTCACCCGGTGCGGCTGATCCGCATCCGGTCCCTTCCGCTTCTTCAGATCTTCTATATAAGCTTGAAAATTCCCCTCGAACTACGCACGCCAAAGTGTAGTTATGATGGGATCGGCGTGCCCTTCATAGGGGAAACCGCGGCAGGTCGTGTAGTTCGACTTTGTCACGCGTGAGGGCTCGTGACAACACCTCCTGTCACGGATTCGGTGCACGGCCGATGGCCCACTGGTTTCCTCGCGTCTCTGACTGTCCGAGAACGGGGGGACCTGCGAGGGCGGTCCAGAACCGATCATGGGTGTTCCTCACGGAACGACGCGAGTCCGCTCGTGGGCGGCAGCGTTCAAACTATTTGACGGTCGCAGTCATCCAATCAAAGACTTCCGTCCGGTCTTGCGCCCATGCCGCTCTATACTCGTTCAGATTTCCGGGACGCCGCCCGCGGGTTGGCCCGTACGCCGTCGGTCTCCCTGGCCGCCATCGTCTGCCTCGCGCTCGGCCTCGGGGTGACCACGGCGGTCTCGAGTGCCATCAACCGCGCCCTCCTCCAGCCCCCGCCATTCCGCGACCCCGGCCGCCTGGTGACGGTTTACCGTACGGCCCCGCAGGCCAATACGTGGCCGTTCTCCGCTCCGAACTATCTCGACCTCGCTCGGCAGTCCCACCAGTTGTCCGAACTCGCCGCCGGCACTGGGGGCGATGGCCTTCTCGTGCTCCCCGGCCAGGCGCTCCAACCGACGATCTTCAAAGTCACCGGGAATCTCTTCCCGATGCTCGGCGTCTCCGCCCTGGTCGGCCGGCTACTCACGCCGGACGACGACCGGCCGGGCGCACCGCGGGTGGCCGTGTTCAGCGAACCCTTCTGGCGTCAGCACTTCGGAGGCGACCCATCAATCGTGGGGCGTACGATCCACTTGGGGGGCGACGAGGTCACGGTGATCGGCATCGCTCCGCCCGACTTCCGATTCATTCAGGGCACCCGCGTCCTTCGCGCCGACATTTGGCTCCCGATGCGCTTCACGACGCAGCAGCTTGAGAGCCGCGGCACCAACTTCCTCCTGCTCGTCGGACGGCTGGCTCCCGACGCCACAGTGGCCAGTGCCCAGGCGGAACTCACGTCGACGTATCGGGCCCTGTCGGCCACCTACCCGCAGATGAAGGGCGAGTCGGTGCGAGTGGTGCCACTGGAGGCCGAGTCGGTGCGCGCGGTCCGGACCCCGCTGCTGCTCGTCTTCGCGGCCGCGTGCATGGTGCTGCTCATTGCCGCCAGCAACGTCGCCAGTCTGCTACTGGCACGTGGGGTCCAGCGCCGTCGCGAGATCGCGATTCGCGCCGCGCTTGGCGGCGGCCGATGGGCGGTGGTCCGCCCCATTCTCGCCGAGAGCGTGATGCTCACGGGCGTCGGCCTCCTGGCCGGACTGGGTCTCGCCTGGGCGGGCGTGCGTACGATCGGCGTGTTGGCGGAGCGGCAGGTTCCCCAGCTCAAGGGCCTCACGATGGACCTCCGCGTGGTCGCCCTTGCGGTGGCCCTCGGCGTGGTCGTCGCCGCGCTGTGCGGCGTGCTCCCGGCATGGCGCAACGCGTCGGTGGACCCCCAAGAAGCGCTGCGCGGCGGTCGGGGCGGCGGGGCGGGGCGCGAGCAGCATCGCGCGCTGGCGGGGCTCGTTGCCGCCGAGGTCGCGCTCTCGCTGATGCTCTTGATCGCCGCGTCGCTCGTGCTACGCGGGTTCACGACCGTGCTGCACAATGACCCCGGATTCGAGACGGCGCGCGTGCTCACGCTGAGCGTCAGCATCTCACCCGACGCCTATCCGGACTCCAGCGCGACGCGGCGCTTTCTCCACCCCGCCCTCGACGCCATCCGCGCCGAACCCGGTGTGGCCTCCGCCGGCGCGATCGATCTGATGCCGTACGTCAACTGGGGCGACAACTTCAACATCCGGTACGAGGGGCAGCCGGGCGACAATTTCAGCAAGCTGCCGCTCGTCGAGTACCGGAACGCGACGCGGGGCTTCTTCGACGTCACCGGCCAGCGACTGTTGTCCGGGCGGCTGTTCGGACCGACGGACTATCAGTCGCTCAGGTCGCCCACGGTCGTGGTGGCGAACGCAGCACTGGCCAAGCGCGATTTCAAGGATGAGAGTCCGATCGGAAAACGGTTCTACATCGGCGACACGACCTTTGCCACGATCGTCGGCGTGGTGAGCGACATCCGCAATGCGGGCCCGTTCGCGCCGGCCGAGCCCGAAGTCTACTATCCCTACGACCTGGGGAACCCGTCGAGCACGAGTTATGCGATCGCCGTCCGCGCCAACTCTGGCGACCCGACAGCGCTCGAAGCGGAGGTGCGTGCCGCGATCCATGCCCTGGATCCCGGTGCCGCCGTGTCTGGCATGATGGCGATGAACGATGTCATCGCGCAGAGCATGGGCCAGCCCCGTTTCTACCTGACGCTGCTCGGCGTATTCGCCCTGGTAGCAGTCGTGCTTGCGCTGGCTGGGCTTTACGGGGTGATGAGCTACGCGGTCATGGAGCGCACGCGCGAGATCGGCATCCGGAGTGCGCTCGGCAGCCCGGCGCCGCGCATCGTCGCTCTCGTGGCGCGGCAGGGTGTCACGGTTGTGGGGCTGGGTGTGCTCGTCGGGCTCTTGGGCGGCGCCGTGACCACACGGCTACTTACCGGAATGCTCTACGGGGTGAGCGCCGCCGATCCGCCGTCGTGGGCGGTGGCCACCGTGGCCCTGATCTTGGCGGGGCTGGCGGCCTCGGTGCTACCGGCGCGGCGCGCCATACGCGTGGACCCGCTGATTGCCATGCGGGTGGATTAGGCCGGCCAGGAACGCCCGGGCGGCGTCAGCCGCGACGTGAAGGCAATGGTCACGCACCGACGCGCGTGGTACCGCGCTACTTTCGCCCGGCCTTCTTGCCGATGTCGATCACGGGCTTGCCCAGCTTCTTCAGTTGCGGACGCACGCCCAGTCCCGGCTGCCGCGACGCCGCCAGTCGTCCCTTCTTCCGCTGCGGCGCGCCGTCCGCAAACGCAACGGTGACATACGAATTGAAATCCGTGGAGGAGAACAGGAACCGCTCGGGCGTGCTGTGCGCCAGATGCGCGATCGCGGCCGTGGTGATGTCGCCGCCCCACGTGTCTTCAATGGTCATCGCGATCCCGAGGGACACGCACAGGTCGCGAATCTGCCGGGCACGGGTGAGCCCGCCCACCTTGGAAATCTTGAGATTGATCACATCCATGGCGTGGTCGGCGACCGCGCGCACGACCATATCGATGCCATCCACCACTTCGTCGAGAATGAACGGTCGGTCGGTGTGGCGCCGCACCGCCAGGCACTGCTCATAGGTCATGCAGGGCTGCTCGATATACACGTCCACGTCGCGCACTGCATCGGCCACGCGAACGGCCGCGTGCTGCGTCCAGCCGGTGTTGGCGTCGGCAATCAGCACGTCGCCCCGCGAGAGCTCGGCGGCCGCCGCGCGGATGCGATCGATATCGGTATCGGGATCGCCGCCGACTTTGAGCTGGAACTTGTGATACCCCTCGTTGCGGTACCGGCCGATTTTCTTGGCCATCTGCGCGGGCGACTCCTGAGAAATCGCACGATACAGGGCAAAGTCGTCGCCCACGTGGCCACCCATCAGCGTCGCCACGGGCAGCCCGCTTGCCTTGCCCAGCAGGTCCCAGCACGCCATATCGATGGCCGACTTGACGTATGAGTGTCCACGCATGGACCGGTCCATCAACTCGTTCAGTTCGCCCAGCGCCAGCGGATCGGCACCGATCAGTTGCGGCGCCAGCTCCGCGATGCCCGCGCGCGCCCCACGCGCATAGGCCGGAAGGTACGCCGGCCCCAATGGGCAGATCTCTCCCCAACCCACCAGCCCGTCGTCGGTCTCCACGGCAACGATGGTGGAGTCAAACACCGACACCGCATTGCCACCCGACCACTTGTAGCTCCCTTCGTGCAGGGGAAGATCGATCTGGTACGCGCGAATCGCCGAGATCTTCATGCCGCGGCACTCCTGACCTTGAGGGACGACATCCAGAGCGTGACGGCCGTGTAGAGCAACACCACGACCACCACCCATTTCACCACTGTCAGCGGCAACTCCTTGACCAGGAATGCCGCGATCAGCACGCCGGGAATGCCGCCGGCCGCAAGGCCGATTGCCGTGCGCCGATGAAACCGGCCGGAGCGGTAGAAGCGGATCGCCGCCGCGGGAAGGATCACCGCCGCCGATGCCGCCATGACCGGGAACACAGCCTTGGCGTTCATGCCGAGCATGTAGGTCACGGCCATCGTAGGCGCGTAGTTGCCGATCCCCAGGCTGGTGAGCGAACCAATGACCAGACTGGCGATCACCGCGATCACCAACGCCGAACCGGAAAGGCCGATCGTGCCGGCGTCCAATGACAAACTCGCCATCAGGCGCATGGCCATGAAGCCCGCGGTGAGCAGCAGCGCAATGGCCATGGCGCGCTCGATGGTCCGGCGCGACAGGCGCACCACGATCCCCGAGCCCACCCACGCGCCGATGCCGCCCGCGATCACCATGCTAATGATGGTCTTTGGGTCAATCAGGCCACCGAGCAGGATGATATAGATGATCGCTTCCGCCACCGTGGGAATCGCCTGCCCAACGTTGAGCGTTCCGGGGATGTCATCGTCCCTGACCATGCGTCCGAGCACCAGGACCGCCGTTGTGGTGGCGAAGGAGCCAATCCCCAACGTGTCGAAGAAGTCGGTAACGGCGCCCAGTCCCAGCAGGACGGGCATGGGGATGTGGCGCGGTTCACTGGCGGGTGCGTCCATCGACACTCCGAACTCGGGGTTACGGCACGTTTGCGCAAAGGATCACGCAGCCGTCAGCCGGCCATCGATGCGTCGCGCAGCGCGGGCAGTACAACTTGCGGCGCGTCGACCCCCTGTCAAGAAGTGTGTGGATGGCATTGCGCAGGGCTCCGGTGCCTCGACGCTCCCGGTGGCCTCGGCCTCAAGGTCGGCGGCCCGCCCATACGCTGGCCGTCTCTTCCTCGCTGAGAACCTCGGAATCCGCCTCGGTCATGAACAATGGTCGCGTCCACAGAGCGAATTCACAAGCATGCGAGGTGGCGAACCGGCGTTCCATGGCGCACCATTGCTACCCATGCGCATCCCGTCCCTCTCCGTTGCCCTGGCCGCATCGGTCGCCGTGCTCTGCGCGGCCGCTCCCGCCCGGGCCGCCGCCCAGCACCCCACCACCGCCGCCGAGCGCGCCGCCGCGTGGGCCGATCACCAGTCCATGGAGCGCGACTCGTACTTTCGCGGGCTCGCCTGGCGCGCCGACGGTCCGGTGCAGACCGGCGCCCGCGTCTCGTCCATCGCCATCCCGCCCGGCAACACCGGCACCATCTACGTGGGCGTGGGAACGGGCGGCCTCTGGAAGACGGTGAACAACGGCATTACCTGGCGGCCGATCTTCGATCACCAGAGCACGTTCGCCATCGGCGACGTGGCCGTGTCGCAGAGCGATCCCAATATCGTGTGGGTGGGCACGGGCGAGGACCAGCCGCGCTACGCAGGGTACGCGTACCCCGGCACCGGCATCTTCAAGTCGGTGGACGCCGGCGCGTCGTGGTCGCCGATGGGACTCGCCGAGACGCAGCACATTGCCAAGGTGATCATCCACCCCACCAACCCCAACGTCGTGTACGTGGCGGCCATGGGACACCTGTGGTCGCCCAACGCCGAGCGCGGCGTGTTCCGCACGCGCGACGGCGGCGCGCACTGGCAGAAGGTACTGTTCGTTGACGACTCCACCGGCGTGAGCGACATGGCCCTGGACCCCCGCGATCCGCGCACGCTGTACGCCTGGGCGTGGCAGATCGAGCAGGGACGCGCCGGCGGACTGTTCAAGTCCACCGACGGCGGCGATCACTGGCGCCGCATCACCGCCGGGCTGCCGCACGGCATGCTCGGCCGCGCGGGCCTGGACGTGGCCCCCGGCAACCCGAACGTGGTGTACCTGTTTCTCGACAACCGCGCGCCGGCCACGGTCAAGGGACGGCCGTTCGTGGGCGGCCAGGTGTACCGCTCCGACGACCGCGGCGAACACTGGCGCCAGGTGAACACGCAGGACCTGTATGACGTGTTCGGCATGTTTGGCTGGAAGTTCACCGACGTGCGCGTGGATCCGCGTAACGCCGATCATGTGTACATCCTGGGTAACCGCGGCTTCCAGTCCAACGATGGGGGCGCCACCTGGCGCCGCATCGGCGACCGGATTCTGCGGGTGCACCACACCGACGGCCGCGCCCTGCACCTGGACCAGCACGAACTGGTGATCGACCCGTCGAACCCCGACCGCCTGCTGTTGGGCAACGACGGCGGACTGTTCATGTCGTACGACGGCGGCGAGAGCTGGCTGCACCTGAACGACATTCCGGTGTCGCAGATGTACTTCGTGTCCACCGACAATCAGTGGCCGTACCGCATCTTTGCCGGCACGCAGGACGACGCCGCCATCTACGGGCCGAGCAACGCCTCGCTGGACGACGCCGAGCCCGCAGCGTGGCGCAGCGTGTACCTGGACCGGTGGACCGGCGGCGACAGCTTCGTGACGCTGCCCGATCCCACCGACGCGCGCTGGGTGTACTACGAGCATCAGAACGGCGACATGCTGCGCATGGACATCACCGGCACGTCGGTGCTCACCGGCGGCCCGTCGGCGGTGGACATCCACCCCCACGCGCCCGAGGGCGCGCCGCAGGTGCGCTTCAGCTGGTATGCGCCTTTTCTAATATCGCCGCACGACCCGCGCACGCTGTACGCCGGGGGCAATCAGGTGCTCAAGTCCACCGACCGCGGCGATCACTGGACCGTGGTGAGCCCCGATCTGGGCGATCCGCCGGGCGCCGACCGCACGCCGGTGACCACCGGCGCGCTCACCATGCTCGCCGAGTCGCCGCTGGTGGCGGGCATGCTGGCGGGCGGCACCGAGGGCGGCCGTGTGTGGCTCACGCTGGACGACGGCGCCACCTGGCGCCGCATTGACGCCGGGTTGCCGCGCCACTGGGTGAGTCGCGTGACGCCGTCGGGGCGCGACGCCGGCACGATCTACGTGAGCTTCACCGCGTTTCGTGAGGACGACCACCGTCCGTACGTGTACGTGTCGCACGACACCGGCCGCACGTGGGGGTCCATTGCCGCCAACCTGCCGCTGGAGTCGGTGAACGTGATAAAGGAAGATCCCGGCGACGCGAATGTGCTGTTCGTGGGCACCGATCTTGGTGTGTACGTGTCGCGCGATCTGGGGCAGCGGTGGGAGTCGCTGTCGGCCACGCTGCCGTCCACGCCGGTGATGGACCTGACGGTACAGGAGCGCGATCGCGATCTGGTGATTGGCAGCTACGGGCGCGGGGCGTGGATTCTGGATCTGGCGCCCATTCGCGACACCGTCACCGTGTCGGCGGCGCGGCCGCTGTACGTGTATCCCGTGCGCGACGCCACGGTTGACTGGTTCCCGTGGGAGACCGTGCCCGGTGAGCGGCGCGGCCGCAACGTGGCGCCCATCCAGGTGGCCAGCGACGCCGCGGGGCAGGCCGCCGCAGCGGTGACCGACTCCGCCGGCCGCGTGGTGCGCCGCTGGACCGCCAACGTGACGCACGGCGTGAACACGCTGGTGTGGGATCTGCAGGCAGCTCGACCGAACGGTGTCCTTGCCGACGCAACGCCCGGTACTTATACCGTAGAAATCACCGTGGGTGCGGCCCGC
>DATLTC010000102.1 GCA_035533755.1 Gemmatimonadaceae bacterium | reverse complement strand
GTCGCTCAGGCTCGGCGTCTTCACGTCGAAGTAGGGCTGGTGCGTGAGCTGCTTGAGGTCGTGGCCGTTCTCGTCCATCGACCAGAGGTTCATCACGCCGTCGCGATCGCTGGCAAAGTAGATGCGGCCCTTGTACGGCATCGGTTCGCGGCTGGTGCCGGTGTAGTCGGCGGTGAGCGGCTGCGCTTCGGCGCCGTGGCTGGCGTACCGCCAGATGCTCTGCGCCGTACCGCCGTGATAGCGCTTGGTGAAGCTGCCCTGGAACGGGAATCGCGTGAAGAACAGCGTGCCGCTCGCGTCGTACGCCCCGTCGGCGGCCTGGGCCAGCGGCACGAGGCCGTGCGCGCGCGTGGCCGGGTTCACCCAGCCCAACTCCATGTCGGGAAGCGTCGAGTAGTCGCGGGTGGCGTACAGCACTCTGGCGTCGGGCGTCCAGCCCACCACGGTCGCCACGCTGCCCTCGTACGTGAGGCGCGTGGGCGGGCCGCCGTCGATCGGCATGACGTACACCTCGGTGGGGCCCTCGTAGCTCGCCGAGAACGCCACCTGCTTGCCGTCGGGCGAGATCGCGGCGTTGGTCTCCTCGCCCAGCGCGGTGGTCAGCCGCTGCGCCGTGCCGCCGGACACGGGCACCCGCCACAGGTCGCCCTCGGCGGTGAACACCACCGTATTGCCGGAGATGGCGGGAAAGCGATAGTAGCCCAACCCGGGCTGCTGCGCTCCCAGGCCGGCCGCGGCCAGCGTGAGCGCGCAGATGAAAACTCGTATGCGCATGGCGGTTCGTCGGGAAAGTGGAACGTCCACGTTATCCGCCGGATCAGCCACCCGCCACCCCACCGCCCCGGAATGGGCGGGCGGCGCCACGGCGGCCCCTTCCACCCATCCCGCCGGATGGGGAAACCGCCTACTGGACGACGCCCGCCGCCGCGGCGATTCTGTTGGTGGGCGCGCGCGGCCATCGGCGCGCGCCCGCCGTCCCTCCCGTCCCCGGCTCATGACCACCGCCAGCACCACGTACGACTTCGTCATCATCGGCTCGGGTTTCGGCGGCAGCGTCTCGGCCATGCGCCTTGCCGAGCGGGGGTACCGCGTGCTCGTGCTCGAGCGCGGCAAGCGATTCCGCGACCAGGACTTTGCCCGCTCCACCTGGAACGCGCGCCGCTACCTCTGGGCGCCGGCGCTCCGCTGCTTCGGCATCCTGCAGGTGAGCCCTTTCCGCGACGTGTGGGTGCTGCATGGATCCGGCGTGGGCGGCGGCAGCCTGGGCTACGCCAACGTGCTCATGGAGCCGAGCGACGCGCTGTTCGAGGCGCCCGCCTGGCGGCATCTGGCCGACTGGAAGACGGTGCTGGCCCCGCACTTCGCCACGGCACGCCGCATGCTCGGCGTGGCCCCGAATCCCCGCCTCTGGCCGGCCGATCACGTGCTCCTGGACATCGCGCGGGAACTCGGCACCGCCAGCACGTTCTCGCCCACCCCCGTGGGCACCTTTTTCGGCGAGCCCGGACACGAGGGCGAGGAGGTGGCCGATCCGTACTTCGGCGGCGCCGGGCCCGCGCGCAGCGGCTGCACGCACTGCGGGGCCTGCATGGTGGGCTGCCGTCACAACGCCAAGAACACGCTGCCCAAGAACTACCTGTACTTCGCCGAGCAGCACGGCGCCGAGGTGCGCGCCGAATGCGCCGTGCGCGACATCCGCCCGCTGCCGCAGGGGCAGCCGGACGGCGCGCGATATGAGATCGTGTATCGCGGCGCCACCGCGATCGTGCCGCGGCGGCCGGCGGTGGTGCGCGCCCGCAACGTGATCGTGGCGGCCGGCGCGCTCGGCACGCTGCGCCTGCTCTTCCGCTGCCGCGACGTCACCGGTTCGCTGCGCGGCATCTCCCCGCGACTGGGGCACGCCGTGCGCACCAACAGCGAGAGCATCCTGGGCAGCGTGAGCCGCCCGCGCAACGTGGACTACTCCAAGGGCGTGGCGATCACGTCGATCATCAATGCCGACGCGGTCACCACCGTCGAGCCCGTGCGCTACCCCGCCGGATCGTCGTTGATGCGATTCCTGAGCGGCCCGCTCACCGACGGCCACACGTTCGTGGGACGCGCGCTGCGGTCGCTGGCCCAGATCGTCACCCGGCCGGTGGATTTCCTGCGCACCCACGTGGTGCCCGGATGGGCCGAGCGCGCCACCGTGCTGCTGGTCATGCAGACCGTGGACAACCGCATGAAGCTGCGGCTGGGCCGCAGTTGGCTCACCGGGTTTCGCCGCGGCCTGGTGAGCGAGCCCGACGCGCAGAGCGAAGCCAGCGGATCGCCCGAGCTGGGGCGCGCCGTGGCCAGGACATTCGCGCAGAAAACGAACGGCGTGCTCACCGGATCGATCAACGAGGGATTGTTCGGCGTGCCGATGACCGCCCACATCCTGGGTGGCTGTCCCATGGGGCCCGGTCCGCTGGACGGCGTGGTGGACCTCGACTGCGCGGTGCATGGGTACGCTGGCCTGTTCGTGGTGGACGGCTCGATCGTGCCGGCCAACCCGGGCGTGAACCCCAGCCTGACGATCACGGCGCTGGCCGAGTACGCCATGACGCGCGTGCCTGAACGCGCCGGCCCGCCCGGCTGACGCGGCCTGCTTTCCCCGACGGCGCATCGTCCAACTCCCTACAGAATCCACCGGCCGCCTCATGCACCTTTCATGGGCGGTTCCTGGTAGCACATCGATTCACGATTCCCGCCTGCGAGGGAGTTGAACGGTCCCCTCGAAGCGAGCATTCCGACAGGAGGACTGGACCATGCCAAAGACTCTGGCCAAACCATCGCAGCTTCCCATGCTCCGCGATTCCGCGTATCACATCTGGCTCGCCGGACTCGGCGCGCTGTCGATCGCCGAGGATGAGAGCGGCAAGATCTTCAAGACGCTGGTCAAGCGCGGCAAGACATTCGAGGCGTCGAGCAAGGATCACCTGCTCGAGGTGAGGCATCGGATGGACGTCCGGAAGGCCGCGAGCCACACGATGGATCGCCTCGCCGACGGATGGGACGACGGGATGGGGAGCATCCTCAGCCGCCTGGGCCTTCCCACGAAAAGGGAGATCGACGGTCTCAGCAAGCGCGTCGAGCGCCTCTCCAAGACCCTCGAGGAGAAGCCGGTGAAGTCCCGCGCCCGTCGGGCGCCCACCAAGCGTCGCGCCAGCGCAACGACGGCCTGAGCTGCGGGCGTCGGACAGTCGGAGGGTCCGGCTGTCCGACGCCAGTCTGTCGTGGTCCGCATTAGCTGAGAGGTGGTGATGGCACGCAGATCCGGGGTTGGTCGCGTCGGGATCGCGCTCGCCGGAGGCGGGCCCGTGGGTGCGATGTACGAGATCGGCGCCCTGCGTGCCCTCGAGGAAGCCGTGGATGGCCTCGATCTGAACCACGCCCACAGCTACGTGGGTGTGAGCGCGGGATCGTTCATCGCCGCGTGCTTGGCCAACGGGCTCACCACCACGCAGATGTTGCGCGCCGCGCTGCGTGATGAACCCGGCGTGAATCCGCTGCGGCCCGAGATCTTCTTCAAGCCGGCGTATCGCGAGTTCGCCAAGCGCGGGTTCAAGCTGCCGCGCCTGGTGTTCGAGTCGGTGAACGAGATGATCCGCCGTCCGGGATCACAGAGCATCGGCGCGGCGGTGAGCTACCTGATGCAGGCGTTGCCCGTGGGGGTGTTCGACAACGAGCCCATCCGCGCCTACATGCACGAGATCTTTTCCATGGAAGGACGAACGGACGATTTCCGGCAACTCGATCGCCGTCTCACCATCGTCGCCGCCGACCTGGATTCTGGTACCGCCATCCGCTTCGGCGACGCGGGCTGGGACCACATCCCCATCTCCACCGCCGTGCAGGCCAGCACCGCGCTGCCCGGCGTCTATCCGCCCGTGTGCATCGAGGGCCGGCAGTGCGTGGACGGCGTGCTGCTCAAGACGGTGCACGCCTCCGTCGCACTGGAGCACGGGGCCGAACTGCTGTTCTGCATCAACCCCATCGTCCCCGTGGACGCCGCGGCCGCAGGCCGCGAGGGGCGCTTGCCCACCGACGTCATCGTGCAGGCGGGGCTGCCCGCCGTGCTGTCGCAGACGTTCCGCACGCTGATCCACTCGCGGTTACGCGTCGGCTTCGCGCGTTACGCGGCGCGCTTCCCCGGCGCGGACGTCGTGCTGCTGGAGCCAGACGCCGAGGAGTACGAACTGTTCTTTGCCAACGTGTTCAGCTTCCGCTCGCGGCGGCACATCTGTCGCAGCGGTTACGAGGCCACGCGGCGCACGCTCCGCCAGCGGTACGGCGAGTTGGCCCCCGTGCTGGCGTCTCACGGCTACACCCTGCGCCGCGACATCCTCGACGATCAGTCGCGCGATCTGTGGACCAGCGTCGGGCTCGAATCGGAGGTGCTGGCGCCGTACTCGTCGCGCACCGTGACCAGTTCGCTCAGTCGAGTGCTCGACCGTCTCGAGGCGGAAGTGGGCGCTCGCTTAGACGCCAGATGAACGTCCCCTCCTGTTCCCGCGCGTCGCTCGCGCTCATGCCGCGATAGCCGTACGGCGGGCGCCGCAGTCGGCGGGCCAGCGACAGCAACGGCCATCCGAACGGCAGATAGAACGCCAGCAGGTCGAAGTCCCGCAGCACCATATGCAGCCAGTTGCGAGCCGCCGGCCGGTGGTGGTCGCGCTCGTTGGCGATGAACGTCAGCGGCCATCCCGTGGGCAGCACCTGCCGCAGACGGCCGCGCGACGCGTGGAGTGCCGCGAGCAACGACCGCCAATCGTACGGCCGCCGGCCGTACGTGGCCACGTGCCGGTCCAGCTCCGCCTGCATGTGTTTGCGCATGCGATGGGCGGCCCGGTCGAGCGCGCCGCGGTCGGGCTCCTTGGCGTTCGCGGCGCCCACCCCGTCCAGCAGCGCGCCGGCGCTGACCGGTTCACCCACCACGAACGTCATCTGCGCCGGCAACGCCAGATACCACATCCACGGGAAGATGATCGCCAGGAGTCCGGCGGGCAGCGGCAGGAACGGCACGTGGAACACGCGCTGCATCAGCCGGTCGAGCGGCGGGAAGGTGAAGTGGTACGGCATCACCCATTCACCGTTCACCACCGACACCGGATAGATGGGCACGTCGTGGCGCGCCGCCAGGCGGATGAAGCTCGTGCGGAAGCGCTGCAGCTGATAGCGGCGGTTGAACCCCTTGCCGATGCCGGGCACGCCCTCGGGGTAGTAGAGGATCCGGTCGCCGCGCTGGATGAGCCGCTCGAAGTTGTCGAACGTCATGTCCACGCCGCCGCCGCGCCGCCACAGGTTATCCACGCCGAACGGCCGCATCCACCACACCCGCGCCAACTCCTTCTCGAACACCGACCGCCACTTGCCCTCCCTGGTCATCCCGTCGCGGCGCCAGAGCGCGAAGTCCAGCATCATCGCATCGTAGGGAAACGCGGTGCCGCTGTGGTTGGCGGCGACGATCACCGGTCCGTCGGCGGGCAGCTTGTTTGCGCCGACGATGCGCGTGCGAAAGTAGTGGTCCGACATCGGCCCGAGGGCCCGCCGCTGCAGGTCCCGGCAATACGCTGCGTCGAACGGCTCGTACCACTCGTGCTGGACCTCATGCTCCGGCCCGGACGTCAGCGTCGTCGTCATCGGCTCATCCTCCGCGCCGGAAGGCCAGCAGCACCGCCGACGCATACAGCGCGCTCCACATCGGCCACGCCACACCGTACGCCATGAGGATCGAACCGGCCACCAGGCAGAATCCCGCCAGCAGCGTGGCCCGCACGCCCTTGAGCGGATTCTCCCCCCGCGGCCGCGTGCCGCGATCCAGCACCCGCACGCCTTCGGTGACCAGCGACGGCAGCTTCGCGAACGCATCCACCAGCTCCGGAGCGCCGCGCAGCCCCTCGCGCACGAACCGCAACGGGCTGAACTGTTCCAGGAACACCCGGCGGACGTGCTTGCGCGAGACCTCGGCCACGTCGAAGTCGGGCAGCAGCACGTGGCCCACGCCCTCGAACGTCACCAGCGCCTTGACCATCAGCACCAGCTCCACGGGGAAGTACATCCGGTACTGCGCGCCTCGCGTCACCGATTCCAGCACCAGCTGCGCCAGCGAGAACGACTCGAAACTCGAGGCGCGGTGCCACCGCGCCGAGATCTCCGATACGTCGCGCCGGAATCCCACGGGATCGCCGTCGCGCCCGGGCTCCGCCACCGCCGCCAGGTAGCGCGCCGCGTTCTCGTGGTCGCCCATCACCAGCGAGTAGTAGTAGTACAGCAGCGCCCGCCGCAGATCGCTGTCGAACCGCCCCACCATGCCCAGGTCGATGAACCCGACCTTCGCATCCGGCAGCACCAACAGGTTGCCGGGATGCAGGTCGGCGTGGAAGAAGCCGTCGCGATACAGCATGCGGATGATCGCCTCCGACCCCAGATCCACCAGCCGCTCGCGCTCCTCCTCGGGCAGCGCCAGGGCCTCGGGAGCATCGGGACGCACACCGTCCAGAAACTGCATGGTCAGCACGCGGGCGCCGCTGCGATGCCGGTCCACCGACGGGAACACCACGTCGCCCATGTCGCTGAAGTTGGCGGCGAAGCTCTCGGCGTTGTCGGCTTCGCGCCGCAGGTCCACTTCGCGCAACGTGTATTCGCAGAATTCGGCGATGATGCGGCGGGGTTGATACCGCGGCATCACCACCTGCAGCCCCGCGCCCAGGATGCGCAGCAGCCGCGAGTCGCGCTTGAGGGTCTCCGCCACCCCCGGTTTCACCGCTTTGATCACGACGTCGTCGCCCGACATGGTCGTCGCCCGGTGGATCTGCGCGATGGACGCCGAGGCCAGCGGCTCCGGGTCGATCCACGAGAACAGCCGCTCCACAGGGCGGCCGAGATCCTGTTCCACCAGCGCCGTGAACGTCTCGAACGGGATCACCGGCAGCCGATTCAGCAGATTGCGCAGCTCGCTCGTGATCGAGAGCGGCAGGATGTCCTCGCGCAGGCTCAGGATCTGGCCCAGCTTGATATACGTGGGCCCCAGCAGCTCCAGCCGCCGCCGGAACTGTTGCGCGAACGACAGGTCCACGAGATCGCGCCGGATCAGCGGATGCGCCGCGGCGCTCACCGCGCGGGCGGCCGCGTATCGCAGGCCCTTGCCGTCTCCGCGCGCCGACCGCTCACGCGTCCAGGCGACGATGCCGCCGAACAGCAGTCCCGCCAGGTGCCGGTTGGTGGACATCGCGCGACGCACGGTGCCGGGCGGCGCTCCGATCTCCATCCGCTTCAACGCCGCTCGCGGCCGGCGGCCCACCACCGGCGGCGCATGGTCCACCGGTGGCTGCATCTGAACGGCCGCGTGCGACATCATTTATTCCGTCCCAGCAGTTCGTGCGCCGACACCCATTCCAGCGACGAGATCGCCGCCGCCAGCGACAGTTCGCCCGCCAGGACCGTTGCGGCGACGATCTCGGCCAGCTTGTTCACCTTTCCACTGCCCAGGCACCCCATCATCTGCAGGCATTCGCGCTGCGTGGGCAGATGCGTGCCGCCGCCGTGCGTGGCCACGATCAGGCTGGGAATCGTGATCGAGAAGTACAGCGCGTCGTCCCTGGTGATCTCCACGTAGGTCGTCGCGGCCGCGCCCTCGGCGACGTTGGCCACGTCCTGCCCGGTGGCCATGAACACTGCCGTGATCGCATTGACCGAGTGCAGGCCGTTGTTGTTGGCGCCCGAGAGCAGCGCGCCCACGTTGGCCACGCCCCAGTGGTATACGATCTGCTCCGGCTCCACGCGTAGTTGGGCGACCAGCAGGTCGCGCGGAATCGTCGCTTCGGCCGTGACGCGCTTGCCACGCGGGTGCAGCATGTTGACGCGCGACGCCTTCTTGTCGGTGGCGAAGTTCGACTCCAGATATCCGCGCCGCACCGCCGGATTGTTGGCCAGGATCCACTGGTATGCGGCATACGTCGCCTTGCCCACCATGTTCTGACCCGCGCCGTCGCCCGTGGTGAAGTTGAACCGCAGGAAGGCGAACTTGTTGGACAGGAACGACTCGATGTGCGTCAGGCGCGCCACGTGCGACGTGGACTCGGCCACGGCCCGGATGTTGGCCAGGTGCTCGTCGATCCAGCCCAGGAAATCGCGGGCTTCGCGGGCCGAGGCGAACGCGAACACCGGCGCCCGCTGCATCCCGTCGCCCGACACCGTGGTCCGCACGCCGCCGCACATGTTGAGCACCTTCATGCCGCGGCTGTACGACGCCACCAGCGAACCTTCGGTGGTAGCCAGCGGGACGAGGAACTCGCCCCGCGCGTGCTCGCCGTCGATCAGCAGCGGCCCCGCGATGCCCAGCGGCACCTGCGCCACGCCGATGAAGTTCTCGATGTTGCCTCGCACGTCCCCGGACGGTATCGAGAACGACGACACGTGCTCCAGGTGCACGCCGGTGAATGTCTCCACGAACCGTTGGCGCTGGGCGATCAACGCCGGCCCGTAATCCTCCGACGTGCCCTTGGCGTGCGGGATGTGCGGCGTGACGGGCACGGCTTCGGCGAGCGTATCATCTGCCGCCGGCTGCCGCCCGATCAGGGTGGATGACGTGCCCATGCGTCCCTCGGGGATCGACACTGGACGATGCCCGGATTCCGGACCGCCAGCCATCAGGGAGCGGAAGCACGGCTGTAAGCGCTTTCCGCACCACACGCCCCGGGCTTACCCGCAGGAAGTTCAAGGTTTCCCTGAATTGGCGGTCGCCGCGAATGGGGCGATCTTACAATTGCGTTCGCGGACGGGAATGCCGCGAATGGAGCCACCCCGCGGGATACCGTCGGATGGCAGCGCGGCAGGAGTTCGACCCTGACCGCACAGGTTGTGAGGTCGCTGGACACAACTGAAGTCCCGAGAGCCAAGGGGCGCCTGAGTCGGTCCCGTCCGACGAGGGGAAGAGTGCCGGGCTGATCATCTGCACGAACGTCTCAACAGCAATCGTTCAGATGGTGCCGAAACGACTGACCGGCATTCGCCAGCGGGTCAGAACCCTCGCCGGAGGCAGTGATGCCGACGGCGAGGGTTCGCCGTTTCTGCCACAGGCCAGGTATCATCAACAGATGACCGCCGAGGAACGCGTCCTGGAGGTGGTGCGCGAACTGGCCCGCGAGCTGCGCGGCGACCGGGCAGCGCGCGCCGTCACCCCATCGGCGTCGCTCGAGCGCGACGTCGGTCTGGGAAGCCTCGAACGCGTGGAGCTGTTCACCCGGCTGGAAACCGCGTTCGGCCGCGCGCTCGACGATCGCTTCCTGCTCCTCGATACGCCGCGGGAGATCGCCGCCGCCGTCGAGCAGGCGCCCCGCATCGCCGGCGCCGCGCCCGTTGCGCGTACGGCGGCCGTCGCCGCGAGTGCGCTGCGCATCGATCAGGTGTCCACGCTCGTCGAGGCGCTTCGCACGCGCGCCGAGACCGAACCCGCGCGCGTCCACGTGCGGCTGCACGGCGACGACCGCATGCAGCAGGCCACCTACGGCGACCTCCGGCGCGGCGCCGAGCAGATCGCCGGCGCGCTCGTGGCGCGTGGCGTAGGTGCCGGCGAGCCCGTGGCGCTCATGCTCCCCACCGGATTCGACTATCTGCAGGCGTTCATGGGCGTGCTCGCCGCCGGCGGCGTGGCCGTGCCGCTCTACCCACCGGCGCGGCTCGACCGACTGGGCGAGTATCTGCTGCGACAGTCGCGCATTCTCGCCAACGCCGAAGCGCGCGTGTTGATCGCGATGCCGGAAGCCGCGCCCGTAGCGCGCGCCCTCAAGTCCGATGCGCCCGCGCTCGCGCGCCCCGTCACCGTCCAGACGCTGCACGACGAGGGCGCGGCCAACGCGGCGCACGGCCACGCGCTGCCGCCGGTCGGCGCCGATGCGCCGGCGCTCATCCAGTACACGTCGGGCAGCACGGGCGACCCCAAAGGCGTGCTGCTCTCGCATGCCAACCTGCTGGCCAACATCCGCGCCATCGCCGCCGGCGTCGAGATACGCCCCACCGACGCCGTGGTCAGTTGGCTGCCCCTGTATCACGACATGGGATTGATCGGCGCCTGGCTGTTCGCGCTGGTGCAGGGCGTACCCCTGGGTCTCATGTCGCCCCTCACGTTTCTCGCGCGCCCCGAACGCTGGCTCTGGGCCATCCATCAGGAGCGGGGCACCCTCGCCGCCGCGCCCAACTTCGCCTACGAACTGTGCGTGCGGAAGATCCGCGACGACGCCATCGAGGGACTCGATCTCTCCAGCTGGCGCTGCGCGCTCAACGGTTCCGAACCGGTGAGCCCGGGCACGCTCGATCGGTTCACGCGCCGGTTCGCGCGATACGGCTTCCGCCGCGATGCCTTCATGCCCGTCTACGGCCTGGCCGAGAGCTCCGTGGCGCTCTGCTTCCCGCCGCCGGGCCGCGAACCGCGCGTGGACGCGGTGGCGCGAAACCCCTTCACCACCGCCGGACGCGCCGCGCCGGCCGCCGCCACCGACGCCGGCGCCCTGCGCTTCGTGTCGGTGGGACGCCCCCTCGCCGGCCACGACGTGCGGGTGGTGGACGAGCGCGGCGCCGATGTCGCCGAGCGGTCGGTGGGCCGCGTGCTCTTTCGTGGGCCGTCGTGCATGCGCGGCTACTATCACAACCCGGCGGCCACGGCGCGCGCCGTCTCCCCCGACGGGTGGATAGACAGCGGCGATCTCGCGTACCTGAGCGACGGCGAGCTGTACGTCACGGGGCGCATGAAGGATCTGATCATCAAGGGCGGACGCAATCTCGTGCCGCAGGAGATCGAGGAGGTGGCCGCCGGCGTGGCGGGCGTGCGCAAGGGCTGCGTGGCCGCGTTCGGCGTGCCCGATCCCGCCACCGGCACCGAGCGCTTGATCGTGATCGCCGAGACGCACGCCGAGTCCTTCGCCGATCGCGAACGTCTCGAGCACGCCGTGGTCGAGGCCGTATCGGTGGAGGTGGGCGTCCCGCCTGACGTCGTGCAGGTCGTTCCCCCGGGAACGGTGCCCAAGACGCCCAGCGGCAAGGTGCGCCGCTCGGCGGCGCGCGAGGCATTCCTGGCCGGCGCCATGGGTGTGCGCCGCCGCGTGCCCTGGCGCGCCCGCGTGGCGTTGGCCGCCGAGTTCGCCGCGGCCAGGTTGCGGCGCGGCGCCCACGCCGTGGGACGTGGGCTCTATCTATCGTATCTCGCCGTCGCCGGAACGGCGGTGCTCATCGTGCTCGTGCCGGCGGCGTGGTTGCTCGTCCGGCTGTTGCCGCAGGGCCGCCCGGTGCGCGTGTTGGGTCGCGGCGTGAGCCGCGTGCTCGTGGCCGTGACCGGGTGTTCGCTCCGCGTCGAAGGCGCCGAACGGTTGCCCGCGCGCGGCCCGTGCGTGCTCGTCGTCAACCATGCATCGTACGCCGACACGCCGGCGCTCATCGGCGCGCTCCCCGTCGACTTTCTCTTCGTCGCCATGACCGAGGTCCTCGGCTGGCCGCTGGTCGGGACGTTTGTCCGCCGCGGGGAGCACCCGACCGTCGACCGCTGGCACGTGCAGCAGAGCGTGGCCGATGCCGCCGCGATCGAAGCGCGGTTGCGGCAGGGCCACTCGGTGCTGTTCTTTGCCGAGGGCGGGTTCTCCGGGGCGCGCGGCCTGCGCCCCTTCCGGCTCGGCGCCTTCACCGCCGCCGTCGCCGTCGGGGCCCCGGTGGTGCCCAT
>DATLTC010000101.1 GCA_035533755.1 Gemmatimonadaceae bacterium | reverse complement strand
TGTCGCCCGACGGGAACACACTGGTGTTCCGTAACGAACGCGCCAACGGCGAGCTCTGGATCAAGCGTCGTGCGGAGCTCGCGGCCACGGCGATTCCGGGCACGGCGCAGTCGTGGGACCCGACGTTCTCTCCCGACGGACGCGCCGTCGCGTTCGTCCAGAACGACAAGCTCAAGCGGGTGGATCTGTCGGGCGGGGCGCCCGTCACGCTGGCCGATACGGCGCAAGGCGGCTACGGCGGGGTGGCCTGGCTCGACGACGGGACACTGGTGTACGTGATGCCCGGGCAGAGTGCGTTCCGTCGCGTCTCGGCATCCGGCGGGCCGAGCACCACCGTGTGGCGCGACACGTCGAACATGGGCGGCGGTGCGGGGATTCCGCAGCCGCTGCCCGGCGCCCGAGGCGTGCTGTTCCAGTATTGCGGGTCCGGGTGCGTGACGGTGAGCATCCACGTGCTCGACCTGAAGACCGGAGCGGCGCGCCCGCTGCTCGACAACGTCGAGGGCGCGTGGTACCTGCCCAACGGCTACCTGCTGTACGTGCGCCCGGACGGCGCCGGACTCGCGGCGCCGTTCGATCTGAAAACGCTCAAGATCACCGGACCGGCGGTGCCGGTGCTGGACCACGTCTTCGTCCAGACCGCCAACGGGGTGACCCCGCTGGCGTGGTCGCGGGGCGGCACCCTGGTCTACGTGCCGGGCACCGGCTCGGCGACCACGGTCCAGGTCATGCGCGTGACGCGCGATGGGGTGGCGACCCCCGTAGACAGCGCGTGGGCGGGCGAGCTCAATTCGCTCGCGCTGTCGCCGGATGGCCGCCGCCTGGCCGTTGGCGACGGCGGCGGCGCCGGGAACTTCAACATCTGGATCAAGCAGATGGACCGCGGCCCGTACTCGCGGCTCAGCTTCGGCGACCGCGACCGGCGCCCGGCGTGGTCACCCGACGGGCGAACGGTGGCGTTCGTGCGCGACACCGGTGCAAATGGCGGCGTCTACGGACGCCCCGCCGACGGTACGGGGAGCGACCGCGCGCTCGTGCAGATCGACCGCCGCGTGCAGGAAGTCACCTGGAGCCCCGATGGCAAGTGGCTGGTGCTGCGCACCGACAACACGGCACGGGGGGCCGGCGATCTCGTGGGCGTGCGCACGAGTGGCGATACGACGCCGGTTCCGCTCGTCGCCACGCGGTTTTCGGAACTGACGCCCGCGGTATCGCCCGATGGCAAGTGGCTCGCCTATTCGTCCGACGACAACGGGAGGCCCGAGGTGTACGTGCGTCCCTTCCCGAACGCCAACGATGGCCGCTGGCAGGTATCGCTGGATGGCGGCATCGACCCGGTGTGGGCCCCCGACGGCCGCTCGCTGTTCTTCATCGACAACAGCAAGACGCTGGTCGAGGCGCGCCTTGGCGCCGGTCCGTCGTTCAGCATCGCCGGCCGCCAGCCGCTGTTCAACACGGCGCGCTTCGCGGTGAACCAATACCATCAGGATTACGTGGTCGAGCCGGGCGGCAAGTCGTTCCTGTTCCTGGAGAGCGAGCAGTTGACAGGCCAGCGCGACGCGGCCGAGGTGGTGTGGGTGGACCACTGGTTCAGCGACCTCAAGAAGAAGCTCAAGCGATGAGGGGCCGATGACCGACAGTGCCGCTCGCCTGTCCGCCGCCCTCGCCGACCGCTACCGCATCGAGCGCGAGCTTGGCGCGGGCGGCATGGCCACGGTCTATCTCGCCGCAGACCTCAAGCACGATCGCAACGTCGCGATCAAGGTGCTGAAGCCCGAGCTGGCTGCCGTGCTCGGCGCCGACCGGTTTGTGCAGGAGATCAAGACCACCGCGGCGCTCAGTCACCCGCACATCCTGCCGCTCTTCGACTCGGGCACCGCCGACGCGCAGCTCTACTATGTGATGCCCTACATCGAGGGCGAGACGCTGCGTGAGCGGCTCAATCGCGAAACGCAGATCGGCGTCGCCGACGCCGTGCGCATCACGACGGAGATCGCCGACGCGCTGGACTATGCGCACCGCCACGGGGTGATCCACCGCGACATCAAGCCGGAGAACATCCTGCTGCACGACGGGCGCCCCATGGTGATGGACTTCGGCATCGCGCTCGCCGTGAGCGCCGCCGCCGGCGGGCGCATGACCGAAACGGGCCTGAGTCTCGGCACGCCGCACTACATGAGCCCCGAGCAGGCGACGGCCGACAAGGAGATCACCGGGCGGAGCGACATCTACTCGCTGGCCACCGTGCTCTACGAGATGCTGGCCGGCGAGCCGCCGCACACGGGGAACTCGGCGCAGCAGATCATCATGAAAATCGTAACCGAGGATGCGGCCGCGGTCACGAAGCTGCGGAAGACGGTGCCGCCGAATGTGTCCGCGGCGCTCGCGAAGGCGCTGGAGAAGCTGCCCGCCGACCGCTTCGATAGCGCCAAGGCGTTTGCCGACGCGCTGGGCGACCCGCACTTCGCGGTCACCACCGCGGTGGGCGATTCGGGAACGCCTATCGGCGCAACTGCCCATCACTGGCGCACGATCGCGCTCGCCGTCTGCGCCGCGTGCATCGCGCTGCTCGGGGTGGCTGCATGGGCGTGGCTGCGCCCCCTTCCGATGCCGCCAGGCAGCGCGCAACAGGTCGTGCTCGGCTCGATAGGAACGCTGCCGGGCGAGTTGGCGAAGGCGACGGCCATCGCCCCGGACGGATCGGCAATCGCTTACCTGGATACGAATGCGGCTGGACAGGCCGAGCTGATGCTGAAGGACGCGGACCGTCTGGCGCCGCGCGTGCTCGCTCCGCTTTCCGTTTCCGTCCAGGATGGACCGGCGCCAACGTTCTCCCCCGACGGACAGTGGATCGCCTTCACCGACGGCAAGCTCAAGCGCGTGCCGAGGCGTGGGGGGACGCCGGTCGTGCTCTCCGACTCGGCAGTCCTATCGGCGTCCGCGTGGCTCAGCGACGGGACCATCGTGACCTCGGGAATCGGCATGGAGGCGCTGTACGCGACGCCGTCGTCCGGCGGCACTACCCGGCGCGTGCTCACCGCCGATTCCACGGGATCCCTGTTCGCTCGCATTACGGCAATTCCCGGTACCGATGCTGTGCTCGTGTCCGTCATCGGCCCCCGGCCCCGCGTCATCAGCCTCGACCTGACCACCGGCAAGACCCGCGTGGTGCAGCAGGGCGCCATCGCCGCCTGGGTGGTGGGGCAGTGGCTTCTCTACCTCGACGGCAACGGCACGCTGGTCGGCGCGCCGTTCAATCGCAAACGTCTGGCCGTCACCGGGGCCCCCGTCACGCTGCTCGACAGCGTCCAGAACAACAGCTACCCGGAGGCCAATCCGTCAGGCGACATCCAGGTTGGCGCCGATGGCACCCTACTGTACGTGCGACGGAGGCCGTTGGCCGGGCCAACGGGGCTGCGGCTGGCACGCGTTGCCCTCGACGGATCGGCAACTCTGATCGACACCGCGCAGGCGCTTCCGGTGGCCGGGCTTGGCGGCCTCGATCTTTCGCCCGACGGCCGGCAGGTGGCGGTGAGCCTGTCCGACTCGGCGTCCGGCGGGAGCAACATCTATGTCGTGGATCTTGGCGGCGGTCCGCCCACCAGGCTGACGTTCACCGGAACCGCCAACGTTCGCCCCGAGTGGTCGCCCGACGGCAAGCGCGTGATGTACGTGTCCGATGCCGGGGGGCGCCTCCTCAGGCTCTGGGCAGAGCCGGCCTCGGGGGGCGGGGCCGCGACACTGCTCACCGGCGTCCACGGCATCTTCGGCGGCCTCTGGTCGACGGACCAGCGGTGGATCGTCTACCGCACCGAGGCGACGGCCACGCGCAGTCGCGACATCATGGCCCTGCGCACCAGCGGCGATACGACCCCGGTTCAGCTCGCGGCAACCTCGGCGAGCGAACTCGGCCCGGCGGTGTCGCCCGACGGGCGGTGGCTCGCCTATTCGTCGAACCGCAGCGGCACGCAGCAGGTGTACGTTCAGCCCTTCCCGGACGCCGGCGGTCAGCTCTGGCAGGTATCGTCCGGTCCGGGTTCCAGCCCGCAGTGGTCGCACGATGGGCGGCGAATCTTCTATCAGGACGACAACGACCATCTGCTCGCGGCGGACGTGAGCACGTCGCCCACGTTCAGGGTCACGCGAACGCAGGTGCTCTTCTCGGGACCGTATTTCCGGTATCCTTATTACCACGAGTACGCCGTGGCGCCCGACGATAAGCATTTCGTGATGCTGCAGATCCCGCCGGCGGCGATGGGACAGGGCGCGCGCCTGATCGAGATGCGGCACTGGCTTCCCGCCGCGATGAAGGCCGGCCATGAGTGACGCCGCCGGTCGCCTCTCCGCGGCCCTCGCCGACCGCTACCGCATCGAGCGCGAGCTCGGGCAGGGCGGTATGGCGACCGTGTATCTCGCCGAGGACCTCAAGCACGACCGCAAGGTCGCGATCAAGGTCCTGCATCCCGATCTCGCCGCCGCGCTGGGCGCCCAGCGCTTCCTCAGCGAGATCAAGACCACGGCCAATCTCCAGCACCCGCACATCCTCCCCCTGCACGACTCGGGAGAAGCCGACGGACTGTTGTTCTATGTCATGCCGTACGTGGAGGGCGAATCGCTGCGCGATCGGCTCAATCGCGAGAAGCCGCTCCCCATCGAAGACGCCGTGGGCATCGCACGCGAAGTGGCCGACGCCCTCGACTACGCGCACCGGCACGGCGTCATCCACCGCGACATCAAGCCGGAGAACATTCTCCTGCACGACCGGCGCGCCCTCGTGGCCGACTTCGGCATCGCCCTCGCCGTGCAGAGCGCGAGCGGCGAGCGCATGACGCAGACGGGCCTCTCGCTCGGCACGCCGCACTACATGAGCCCCGAGCAGGCGATGGGGGAGAAGCAGATCGACGCGCGCAGCGACGTGTACGCGCTGGGCGCCGTGCTGTACGAGATGCTCACCGGCGATCCGCCGTTCACCGGCTCCACGGTGCAGGCCATCGTGGCCAAGGTGATGAGCGCCGAGCCCGAGCCGGTGACGATGCTGCGCCGGAACACGCCCGAGCCGGTGGCCTACGCGGTGCACAGGGCGCTGGAGAAGCTTCCCGCCGACCGGTTTGCCACGGCGCAGGCGTTCGCCGACGCCCTCGCCGCGCCCGCCGGCTACGTGGGCGGCGGATCCGGCGCGGCACGCGGCGTTGCGCGGCCTGGGGGCCGCCGAGCGCGGTTTCGTGATCCCCTCGTGCTCGGACTCGCGGTGGCGGCCGTCGTCGCCGTCGCAGTCGCCGGGCGGGAATGGGCCGCGGCCCACGCGCCCGTGCGCGGGGACGTCGAGCGATTCATCGTCGACCCGCCGGCCAACGTCGCGGCGGTGATCCAGCGACGATCGGGCGTGAACGTCGCCATATCGCCCGACGGATCGGTGATCGCATTCTGCGGGGTCGGTGACGACGGCACGCGCCGGCTCTACATCCGGCCCCTGGATGAGCTCACCGCCCGCCCGCTGCCCGGAACCGAGGGCGCCGAGCAGCCGTTCTTCTCGCCCGACGGCCGGTGGATCGCGTTCTGGGTGGCCGGCCGGCTGCTCAAGGTGGGGGTGGCGGGCGGCGCTCCGCAGCGCATCGCCGATCTGCCGAACATGACCGGCGGAACGTGGACGCGCGACGGGACCATCGTGGCCGGGGTCTCGAGTCATCTCGTCTGGTTTCCGGCGAGCGACGGCGCCAGGCAGAGGACCGCCCCGCTGGACAGCACACGGGGTGAAGTCGGGCAGTACTTCCCGACCGCGCTCCCCGACGGGGATCATGTCGTGTACGCCAGCTGGGACGCGGGCGGCCTCGAGGTGGTGCACCTCGGCGTGCTGTCGCTCTCCACGGGTCGAACCCGTCGGCTCCAGGTTGCGGCCCTGAACGCGATCGGGATGCTGGACGGCGCGCTCGTCTTCGCCAGTGAGAGCGGCATCCTGTCCGCGGCGCGGATGGACGTGGCCGCCGGGACGCTGACCGGTCCCGTCGTGCCCGTCGTGAGCGACGTGGCGAACGGGAATCGAGGCGGCGCCATCGCCGCGCTCTCCAACACGGGAACGCTCGTGTATGCCACCGGCACGGCCGCCTCGGAAGTCGTGCTCGCCGACTCGACCAGCGAGACGCCGGTCCTTCCGGAGATCCGCGAATACGGGTTCCCGCGATACGCGCCCGACGGCAAGCGGCTGGCCATCGCGATCGGGTCGGGCGCCACGCGGGACGTGTGGCTCTACGACTTCGCGTCACACGGGCTGCGGCGTCTCACGAGCGGCGGGTCGATCAACGAGCGGCCCGAGTGGTCCCCCGACGGGTCGCGCGTGCTCTTCCGCTCCGATCGCGGCCCGCGGTCGGCGATCTGGTGGCAGCCGATCGACGAGAGCGCGCCGGCCACGCAGCTCGTGGGTGACCCGAAGATCCCGTACTACGAAGCGGTGATGACGCCGGACGCGAGAGCGATCGTGTACCAGGTGGACACCTCCGGGGGCGACATCGGCTACCGGATGCTGAGCGGCGACACCACGCCAAGATTGGTCGCGAGCAGCCCCGCCCAGGAGTTGGAGCCCCGCCTATCGCCCGATGGACATTGGCTGGCGTTCCTGACCGAGGAGTCGGGCACCGCGCAGGTGGTGGTTCAACCCTTTCCCGGGCCGGGGCCGCGCATTCCGATTTCGAACAACGGCGGGTCGGAGCCCGTGTGGGCGCGCGACGGCCGGCACCTCTTCTACCGGAGCAGCGGGCATTTCGTGGTGATCACGTATGCGGCCACCCCCACCTTCCGTGTCGTTTCACGGGGCAATTTCATGAACGATCGGTATCTGGCCACCCTCGCGCCGCATGCCAACTACGACGTGTCGCCCGACGGCAAGCGGCTGCTCGTGCTCAAGGGCGACCGACAGCGGTTGGTGGTCGTCCACAACTGGTGGGCGGAGATTCACGGGCGCGTGACGGGAGACTCGACGCGATGAGTAGCGCCACTCCGCCTCTCGCCGCCGCCCTCGCCGACCGCTACCGCATCGAGCGCGAGTCAGGCGGACGCCGGATGGCGCGTTGCGGGTCCGCAGGGGATACTTGTCGGCGACGGCTGGGGTACCGACCAATCACGGATCGAGGACTACCAACATGACGACGGACGGGCAGGCGCCTTCGCGGACCAAGGGATTCACGACCCTCTTCCTTGTCGAGTTGTGGGAGCGGTTCGGCTACTACGGCATGACGGCCGTCGTCGTGCTCTACATGGTGCAGCAGCTCGGCTACACCGACGACCGCGCCAACCTCACCTTCGGCGCGTTTGCCGCGCTCGCGTACACGGTGCCCGCGATCGGCGGCTGGATCGGCGACAAGCTCCTGGGAAGCCGCCGCACGACGGTCCTCGGGGCGGTAACCCTCGCCCTCGGCTACATCGGCCTCTCGATCCCCAACCACCCGGGTCTGCTGTTCCCGGCGCTGGCCGTGGTGGCGGTGGGCGGCGGCATCTTCAAGGCGAATCCCGCCAACATGATCTCCAAGCTCTACGAGGGCGATTCCGCCAAGATCGACAGCGCCTTCACGATGTACTACATGGCGGTCAACCTGGGTTCGGCCATGTCGCAGATCGCGACGCCGCTCATCGCGGTGAAGGTGGGATGGCATGCGGCGTTCGCGGTCTGCGCGGGCGGGCTCGTGGTCGGCATCCTCAACTACCTCGTGATGAGCCGGTATCTCCGGCACGTCGGCTCGGCGCCCGACTTCCAGCCCCTCAACGTGGCACGCCTCGTCCAGGTCATGGTTGGAATGGTGATCGGCATCGGGCTCGTGACGTTCATCATCCAGAACCGCACCGTGGCGCGCGGCACCGTGTTCCTCGGGTTCCTCACCATGCTCGCCATCTTCTGGATCATGGGGCGCAAGGGGAGTGAGCGCGAGCGGACGGGGCTCATTTCCGTGCTCATCCTCACCGGGCTGGGGATGCTCTTCTTCATCTTCTACCAGCAGATGTCCACGTCGCTCACGCTGTTCTCGCTCCGGAACGTGGAACTGAACCTGTTCGGATACCAGGTTCCCGCGGGGCAGGTGCAGGCGTTGAATCCGATCTGGATCTTCATCCTCAGTCCGGGGCTTGCCTGGCTGTACAACAGCCTGGGCCGGGGCGAGGGCGGCGACTTTCACATCTCCACCAAGTTCGCGATGGGATTTGCCGTGTTGGCGCTCGGGTTCTTCATCTACGGATTCAGCGGGCACTTTGCCGTGGCCGGCAAGGTCTCGTTCTGGTTCATGATCATCGGCTACGCCTTCCAGTCGCTGGGGGAACTCCTCATCAGCGGTCTGGGTCTCGCCATGGTGGCGCGCTACGTGGGCCCGTCGCTCCGCGGATTCATCATGGGCGTCTGGTTCCTGGCCACCGGGATCTCGCAGTACCTGGGCAGCTACGTGGCCACGTACGCGAGCGTACCGCAGAACGTCACCAGCCCGGTGGACACGCTGCCGCTCTATACGAATCTGTTCATGAAGCTCGGGATCGTGGCCGTGATCGGCACCGTGATCGCCGCCGCCCTGATCCCGTTGATGAAGAAGTTGTCGGTGGTGACCGAAGGGCCGTGGGAGGAGGCCGCGTAGTGGCCGACATCCCCGCCCGCCTGGCCGCGGCCCTCGCCGAGCGGTACCGCATCGAGCGGGAACTCGGCGTGGGCGGCATGGCCACCGTGTATCTGGCCGAGGACCTCAAGCACAACCGCAAGGTCGCGATCAAGGTCCTGAAGCCCGACCTCGCGGCGGTGATCGGGGGCGAGCGGTTCGTGCAGGAGATCACGACCACGGCGCAGCTCCAGCATCCGCACATCCTGCCGCTGTTCGACTCGGGCACCGTCGAGGGCTTCCTGTACTACGTGATGCCGTACGTCGAGGGCGAGACGCTGCGGAGCAAGCTCGATCGCGAAACACAGCTCGGCATCGACGAAGCGGTGAAGATCGCCGTCGAGGTGGCCGACGCGTTGGACTACGCACACCGGCACGGCGTGGTGCACCGCGACATCAAGCCGGAGAACATCCTGCTGCACGACGGCCGCCCGATGGTGGCCGACTTCGGCATCGCGCTGGCGCTCTCCGCCGCGGCCGGCGGGCGGATGACGGAGACGGGCCTCAGTCTGGGCACGCCGCACTACATGAGCCCGGAGCAGGCCACCGCCGAGAAGACCATCACCAACCGCTCGGACATCTACTCGCTGGCCAGCGTGCTGTACGAGATGCTCACCGGGCAGCCGCCGCACCTTGGCGGCTCGGCGCAGCAGATCATCATGAAGATCGTGACCGAACAGGCGGCGCCGGTGGCGCAGATGCGAAAGGCCGTGCCGGCGAACGTGGCGGCGGCCGTGGCCCGGGCGCTCGAGAAGCTGCCCGCCGATCGGTTCGACACGGCCAGGGCCTTTGCCGACGCGCTGCGCGACCCGCACTTCTCCACGACCGAGGCGGGCGCGGGCGCGGTCGCGGCCGCCAACGCCACGCGGTGGAAATCAGTGGCGCTCGGCGCCGGCGCGGTTGCCGTCATCCTGCTGGCCGCGGCGCTGTGGGGATGGCTGCGCCCGCGTTCGGCGGCGCCCGTGCCGCCGGAGCTGCAGCTGTACGTGCAGGGCGATTCCAGCTTCGCGGTCACCAACAACTGCTGCGGGCCGTCGCTCGCCATCTCGGCCGACGGCCAGCGCATGGTGTTCATCGCCCAGACCGGCGACAGCACCATGTTGTACCGTCGCGACCTGGATGACGCCAACGCCCGTCCGATTCCGGGAACGGCTAACGGCGTGACTCCGTTCCTGTCTCCCGACGGGCGCTGGGTGGGGTTCATGCGCCAGGGGATGCTGATGAAGGTGGACGTCACCAACGGCGGCGCGCCGCTGACGATCGGCCCTGTAGGCGCGGCGAAGGTACGCGGCGCGTCGTGGGGAGACGACGGCTACGTGTACTTCACGCCCGAGCTGGACGGCCCGCAGCCCATCGACCGGGTGAGCGCCGAGGGCGGCGATCCGAAGGTCTACTCGCGGCCCGATACCGGCACGGAGCACGGACGCGTCGTGCCCCACGTGCTGCCGGGCAGCCACGTGCTGCTCTACGCCACCTCACCCAAGGACGGCGGCGACGCCGGCGCGTGGGTGGTGGCGCTCGACATGGATCGCCAGGTCGTTCATCGCCTGACGCCGGGATTCCAGCCATACTACTCCGCCAACGGCTATCTCACGTACGCGCTGGCCGACGGCTCGATCATGGCCCGCCGATTCAACCCGAAGACGTTCGCGCTGGGCGGATCGCCGATCCGCCTCAGCGATCACACGCTCACCCACAATTACTCCGAAGCGGAATACGCCGTGGCGAACGACGGCACCATGGTCATCCGGGCCCTCGGCGCGCAGCAGAGCCAGCTGCGGCTGTATTCGATGCAGGGGCAGCTCCTCCGCGCGATCCCCGGCAATGCGGCGCGGCACTCGCCGCGCTTCTCCCCCGATGGCCACCGCGTCGCGTACACGCAGGGGGACTACAACATCGCGGGCACCGACGAAGAAGTGTGGGTGTACGACATCGAGTCGGGCGTGGACACGCGGCTCTCAGACGCCGGAGACGCGCTCGACCCGATCTGGTCGGCCGACGGCCGCAGTGTGCGCTGGCTGGACGACCGGAACGGCGTCCGCCGGATGATGAGCCGCCCCGTGGACCAGAGCGCGCCCGCGGCCCCGTTCGGCGACACGACGTTCGCCGGGGTCCAGCGCCACGATATTGGCCAGGGCGTCCGCCTCGGCTTTCCGTCCAGCGCCGGCGGCCCCATCCCGCTTTCCGTGGACAGCCGGGACGGGAAGTCCACCGACTTGTGGGTCATGGATGCCGACGGCACGCATGCCCGTCCATTCCTGCAGACGGCGGCGCACGCCGAATTCCCGGCCGTGTCTCCGTCCGGAAAGTGGCTGGCGTACGAGTCTGACGAGACGGGACGCGATGAGATCTACGTGGAGCCCTTCCCGAATGGCGGCCCCCGCTACCGCATCACGACTGCAGGCGGAGACTATCCGGTGTGGGCCACGGATACGGCGCTCGTGTACGAGAACGGCGATTACGACGCCGTGAGCTCCAGTGTGCGGTTCGCGAACGGCGACGTGCGCGCCGGGCCGCCGAGGGCGATCATCGGCTCGGTATACGACCAGATCGTCGCGTCGCGGTCCGCGGACGTGAGCCCCGACGGCAAGACGCTGGCCGTGATCGCCATGCCCGTGGTGTCGCGTCTGCTCGTGGAGACGAATCGCCTGCAGCACCTCGGCGGCGCCGGCGGCCAGCCGTAGGCGCCACGACCGTCGAACCGCTCGACAGACCGACGGGTGTCGATCGCGACAAAGGCGCCCCCGGCCGCGAGGCCGGGGGCGCCTTTGCCGTACGCGACTACTTGTTCTTTCCGCTGCCCTTGGGTGGCACGACGGTGATCGAGTCGCACCCCTTGATGTACACGCCCGTCACGGTCCGGCCGGTGAGGCAGGCCTTCGTGTCGGACGCGGTGAGGCCGAGGGCGTCGGTGTCGAACTGCCCGAGGAAATCGGTCACGCCGTCGCCGTTCACGTCTTCGAGATGCGTGTGGTGCGCGCCCGCAGCGATCGCCGCCGGCCCGAACCGCACGGTCGACGCGTCGATCGTCGTCGCGTCGAAGCCGTTCACCGACAGCACGCCCACTGGCGTGACGCCGCCGGAGCCGAGGTTGATCGGGTTGACGTCGCTGCCCGGTTTGATGTCGATGAGCACGTGCTTCTCGGTCACCACCACCTGAGCCGTGGCCGAGCCCGACGCGCCGTCCTTGTCCCGCACGGTGAGCGTCACCGTGTAGGTGCCCGGCACGAAGTACGTGTGCGAACCGGTGAGCCCGGCGCCGGTGGAACCGTCGCCCCAGTCGATGGTGCTCGTCCACGGCGCGTCGGCGCCCGGATCCGTGAAGCTGCCGTCGAGCGTGAACGCACTGCCCGATTCGATCGTGGCGCCCGCGCCCGCGTTCACCGTCGGTGCCACGTTGTTCACCGTGAGGTGGAAGCTGGTCTGCACCTGTTGGCCGTTGCCGTCGTTCGCCGTCACCGTCACGTCCTGGCTCTGCGCCGGGCCGTCGGTGGTGGCGTAGCTCCACGACCAGGTGCCGTTGCCGTTGTTGGTGATCGTGCCCACCGACGCGGTGAGCGTCACGGCGTCGTGGTCGGGGTCGGAGACGGTGCCGGCGTTGGTGGCCGTGGAGCCCTCATTGACCGTCACGTTGCCGTTGGCCGCCACCGTGGGCGGGGAGTTCACCACCGGCGGCGCCTGGATGACGCCCGGATTGCCGCCGTTGGCGACGTACGACTGATACGTCTGCAGCAGGAACTTGCCCCCCGCCGCGCCGCCGCCGTCGAAGATGATGAAGGTGAGCGTGTGGTTGCCGCTCAGCGTCACCGGGTAGGTGTTCTTCGACAGGTCGGTGTTCTGCACGCCCACGAGCGTGTTGTCGATGTAGATCCAGGAGCAGTTGTCGGCGAGGAGCTGGACGACGTAGTTGCCGGTGCCCGAAATCTGGGTGGAGTACTTCGTGTAGCTCTGGCCGCCCGGCCCTTCGGAGGGCAGCGCGTTCCAGGCATTGATCCATGGCGCGAAGAAGTAGCTGTACGCCCACGGATGCCCGGTGAGCACGAACGCATTGTGCGGGTTCTGCCAGTTGGCGTTCACGCCCACCGCCGGTACGGTGGTGCACGAAGTGGTTGGCCACGTCGGGTCTGCCGACGCCGGGAAGATCGGGTCCCACGTCATCACGTTCGAGCCGCTGGTGTACGTGCTCGGGCTCTGGACCTGCACGGCGTCGATCATCGGGCCGCCGGCCGAATTCGCGCCCCCCGTCACCTTGAACCGCAACGTCGTCGACGCTCCGGTGGCCGTGACGTTGAAGACCTCCTTGTCCCAGCTCATGTGCGTGGCGCTACCGCTGGGATCGCTGAACGTGAAGGTCTGGCTCACTCCGCCGAAATCGGCCTCGATGCTCACGCTGCCGCCGTTGAGAATCGTGTAGTTCTCCGACAGCTCGAACGACACTTGATACGTGACGCCCGCCTGCGTGGCCACCGCCTGGCTGATCGTGGCGGTGTTCATGTCGAGCACCTGCGATCCGTCGGGCACGCCCGTGAACGCGAACGTGGGCTCGCCGTCCTGCACGTCCACGCTCCCACTCTCGATCGTCCAGCCGGGCAGCGACGTGCTCCCCGCGGAATACGTCAGCCAGGGCAGGACGAAGGGAATGGTGGGCGGCTGCTCGAAGCTGCCGTTCACCACCAGGTTGCTGCCGGGGATCACGTCCCGGGTTGCGCCCGTCGCCGACGGACCCTGAACGGGCGGGGCGGTGAGCCGGGTGGGTTCGCCGCTGCAAGCGGCGGCGATTGCCAGGATGGCAAGAAGTGGGGCGCGCTTCGTCACGGAGGGGCTCCCGGGCCGTCATCGGCCCATTCGCGAGGTGAGGGTGCAACAACCCGCGAACTGTATCGAAGCCGCCCCTGCGACTCCATACCACTTTGGGGCGTGTGACCTACTCCGTTCGGACAGGTTGCGGTCTACACCACGCCGCGTTCGCGGGCCACCAGCGTGAGCTGCACCCGGTTCGACACGCCCAACTTGGCGTACGCATTCCGCAGGTGAAGCTTCACCGTGCTCTCGGCGATATCCAGCTCGGCGGCGATGTGCTTGTTCGACTTCCCGCCGGCCACCCGCATCACCACCGCCCGTTCCCTCGGCGTGAGTTCCAGTCCGCGCCGCCGCTGGTCGTTGCCCATGATTCTGAGGACCCGCGTGGCAAGCGGCGCGGGAATCCAGCCGTCGCCGCGCGCCACGGCGCGAATCGCGTCCACCAACACCGACGCCGCCGACTCCTTCAGAATGATCCCCTCCACCGACGCGCGAATGCACTCCACCAGTGTGTCGTCGCCCAGCGTGGCGGCCAGAACGATCGTGGGGATCCGGATCCCGCGCTCGCGCAGCCGCCGGTGGGCTTCCAGCCCGCTGCACCGCGGCATCGAGAGGTCCGTCACCAGCACGTCGGGCCGGTGCAGTTCCACGGCCTCCACCGCTTCGAGCCCGTCGGTGCACAGGGCGCACACCGTCAGGTCTGGCTCCAGGGAGAGCAGAGCTTCCAGGCCGTGCAGAACCACGCGATGGTCGTCGGCGAGCACCAGGCGCAGCGTCATGCTCGGCGGGGCTCCTCGACCGGGATGCGCACGCTCACCGTGGAGCCGCGCGGCGTGGACTCGATCGACATGCGCCCCCCGGCGCTCTCCACTCGGTATTTGAGACTCACCGGGCCCAGCCGCTTGTCGCGCAGCGTTTCGTGATCGAACGCCCCGTGAAAGGGAAACCCGTGCCCATCGTCCACCACGCGGATGTCGATGTCGGCACCGTCGGGGGCCACGGTCACCGCCACGGAACGCGCCGCGCCGTGGCGGGCGGCGTTGGCCGTGGCCTCCTGAACGATGCGCAGCACGCACCGCAGCGTTTCGCGCGGCCAGCAGCCGTCCAGCTGCGCGTCGACGGTAGCCTCGACGCCCCAGATCGCCGACACGCGGTCGAGCAGGGCGGCAATCCGGGCGTGGGCGTCGAGGCGCTCGTCGGCCCACGCCGGCGTGTCGCCCTTCACCTCGTCCACGAACAGCCGCATCTCCTGCTGCTCGGCCGACACGCTGCGCCCCAGGTCCGTGAGAATGCGCTCGGCGGCCCCGGGATCGGTGCGCACCAGCTTCCGGGCGGCGGCGATCTGCAGCGTCGCGCCGGTGAGCGTCTGCAGAATGCCGTCGTGCAACTCCAGCGCCGTGCGCAATCGGAGCTCGGCTTCGAGCAGTTCGCTGTCGAGCGCGGTCCCGCGGGCCGGTGTCCGGCGGCGGGGCAGTGTATCAGTCACGGGTTGACGGGAAGAACCGGGGGGAATGGCGCGGAACGGACGACGCGCAAAGTGCACGATTTTCGGGGAGCGCGAAAGTGAGGAGAATCCCTTTTCTTTTCGCGGCGCCGCTCCGGCGCCGACTCCCGGCAATCCCCGGCATAGCCGGTGCCCGAGACTTCTCGCCTCACCGCCGCCAGGCCATCGGGTCGGGCACCTCGCGGTTCTGACGCGGGCGGTGCATGTTTGGGCAGTCACCGTCGCTGCCACCCCCTTCCGCACAGCAATCCGGTTCTCTCATGCACACTCGCCTCGTGCTCGCGGCGCTCGCGGGCGGCCTGTTCCCGGCAGTCGCCACCGCCCAATCCACCCGCCTCCTCCACCAGCCCGACGTCAGCGCCCGCTCCGTCGCCTTTGCCTACGCCGGCGACATCTGGATCGTGTCGAAGGATGGCGGCGACGCGCGGCGGCTGACCTCGTC
>DATLTC010000100.1 GCA_035533755.1 Gemmatimonadaceae bacterium | reverse complement strand
GCGCGACGCTCCACGCCGGGCGTGCCCGGCGTGGCCGCGCTCCAGGTGCTGGAGCGCGCGGTGCGCCACGAGCGCATGGAATCGCCCAGAGCCTATCCCGACGACGATCTCGTGGCCGTCTCGCGCGCCGCGGTGTGGGTGTCCGAGCTGGCCGGCTACGGCATGCGGGCGCATGCGGTCGGCGGCCGGCGCGCGGCGGCCGCCGCGATACCTGATCCCGTGCGCGTCAACGGCCGCACGATGGACAACGGGCGGCTGATCGTGGCCGTGCGCGACGGGGGCGTGGTCGAAGTGCAGGACGTCGTGACGGGCCGGATGATCTCGGATGTCCTCACCGTGGAAGATCAGGACGACGCCGGCGACCTGTACACCGCGTCGCCCCGCGGTGCGTTGCGCGGCGCGCAATTCGTGGGCGCCCGGGCCATGCATCGCGGTCCGCTGCGCGGCACCATCGAGATCCGGTGGCGCGTGGTGGTGCGCGCCGGCGCGCGCGTGACGCTCCGCGTGCGGTTGTCGCTCGATGCGGACTCCGACATCCTGCGCGTCGGCGTGGACGGCGAGAACGGCGCCGCGGATCATCGATTGCGCCTGCGGCTGAACACCGGCGCGGATGGTGCATCCGTCTTCGCCGACGCCGCGTTCGGCCCGGTGGAGCGCGTGCCGCTGCGCCTGTCGGCCGAGGAGCAGATGGTTGAGGCGGCGCCCCCCACGGCGCCGCTGCACCGCTACGTGTCGCTGTTCAATGCCGCGGGCGGCGCCACGGTGTTCTCCGACGGCCTGGCCGAATACGAGGCGGACGATGCCGGCGCGGTGCGCGTGACCCTCGTGCGCGCGGTCGGCGAGCTGTCGCGCGCCGATCTTCCCGAGCGCCCTGGCCACGCCGGCTGGCCCGCGCCCACGCCCGAGGCGCAGTGCCTCGGCCCCTTCGGCGCCGAGCTGGCGCTGCTGTTGCACGGGCCGCGCGACGCCGCGGTGATCGCGCGCATCGAGCGCGCGGCCGAGGACGTCCTCACGCCCATCACCGGCCACACGATGCGCGCGCTGCTCGCCGCGCCGCCGGAGCTGGCGGGACTCTCGCTGGATGGCGAGGGGCTGGCCTTCTCGTGCGCCAAGGAGAGTGAGGACGGCGTGTGGCTGGTACTGCGGTGCGTCAACCTGCTCGATCGCGTGGTTCGCGGCCGGTGGGTAGTGGGGTTCGCGATCGCGGAGGCGCGCGTGTCGCGCCTGGATGAGACGCCGGGGGATGCGGTGCCGGCGCGCGGCGGTGGAGTGGAGTTCGCGGCGCCGCCGCGCGGGGTGGTCACCCTCCTCGTCCGCTGACCTACGCCCGCTCGCCGAACAACCGCGGCGCGTCGCCTGCCACACGGTCGCGCAGCCAGTCGCCCAGGAGCGTGCAGGCCAGCACCGTGACGATGAGCGCGATCCCGGGCGCGAGCGAGATCCAGGGCGCCGTCACGATCAGATCGCGCCCCCCGGCGATCATGTTGCCCCAACTCGGCGTGGGCGGCTGCACGCCGAGTCCGAGAAACGACAGCCCGCTCTCCAGCAGGATCGCGTTGCCCACGCCGAGCGCCGTGGCCACGATCGCCGGCCCGAGCGCGTTGGGCAGGGCGTGGCGCCAGAGCACGCGACTGCTCCGCGCGCCCAACGACACGGCGGCGTCCACGAACGGCTGCGCGCGCACGCCGAGCACTTCGGCGCGCACCATGCGCGCCACGCCCATCCATCCGGTGGCGATGAGCACCACCACCACCGCGGTGAGGCCGGGGCGCCAGAGCGCCGCGCACACGAGCAGCAGCACCAGGCGCGGCACGGCGAGCATGGCGTCGGTGAGCGCCATGAGCACGCGGTCGGCCATTCCGCCGCTCCACGCCGCCAGCGCGCCCACGATCGTCCCCAGTCCGGCCGCCGCCACCGAGCCCACGACGCCCACCGCCAGCGAGATGCGGCCGGCGAGCATCATGCGCACGAACAGGTCGCGTCCGAAGCGATCGGTGCCCAGGAGATGAAACGTGCCGGTCACGTCGCGGCTGCCCGGCGGCAGATTCCGCAGCGCGAGCACGTCGCCGATGGCCAGCGCATTCTGCCGCGACAGCATCGGCACGATGATCACGCCAAGCGCCATCGCGGCGAGGAGGACGAGCGCGCCGGCCACCAGCGGGTCGCGGCGTCTTGGCGCCGCATGGGGGTGCTCGTTCATTCCTGGGCCCGCCGCGGATCGAACCACGGGATCGCGAGGTCGGCCGCCAGGTTGGCCACGATGACCGCCCCCGCATAGAGCATCGTGCTCGCCATCACCACCGGATAGTCGCGCGCCCCGATCGCGCTGAGCATCGTGCGTCCCAGTCCCGGCCATGCGAACACCGATTCCACGAAGATCGAGCCGGCCACGAGCCCGGGCAGCACGAGGGCGAACAGCACCACGAGGGCGGGGAGCACGTTGGCCAGCACGTGGCGGCCGAACACGCGCCACGCCGACGCGCCCTTGGCGCGGGCCGTGCGGACGAAATCCTGGCGCATCACATCGGCCACGTTGGAACGGGCATACCGGGCCACGCCGGCGGCGCCCACGCCGGCGAGAATCGCCACCGGCAGCACCGCGTGCCGGATCACGTCCCGCACCGCGGCAAATCCGCTGAGCATGGCGCCCGGGGTCTGCACGCCGAACGCGGGCAGTCTGAGCCAGGCGGGGAACCCGAGCATGCTGGCGCCATACGTGAACAGCGCCACCAGCGCCAGCGCGATCCAGAACGTGGGCGACGCGTACACGGCGGTGGTCAACACGGTGAGCGTCCAGTCCCACGCGCCGCCGCGACGGGCGCCCTGCAGCATCCCGATCGGCACGCCGATGAGAAAGGTGAGCGCCAGCGACGCCAGCCCGAGGCCGAGCGACAGCGACGCGGCGCGGCCGATCACGCGCGTGACCGGTTCGTGCGCGGCGAAACTCTCCCCCAAGTGGCCGGTGAGCGTCTCGCCCAGCCACCGTGCATATTGGACGGGCAGCGGGGCGTCCAATCCGAAGTCGTGGCGCAGGCGCGCCGCCATCGCCGGCGACGCGTCGGGCGGCACCAGCATCGTTGCCGGATCGCCCGGCGCGAGCCGGAGCAACACGAACGTGAGGCTGATGACGAGCCAGAACAGCACGAGCGCGTCGCGCAGGCGACGGGCAATGGTGAGGGCGGACACGCGTTGATTATGCGAGCGGTGCGGCGCGCGTCAATCGTGGCGGCGATCGCGGCGGCGGCCTGTGGCGCCCCCCCGCGCGCGCCGGGCGTGGTCGTCTATGCCTCCGGCACCGATCTGGAATCCGCCAATCCGCTAGTCACCATCCACCCGTTGTCGCGGCAGGTGCAGCGGTTCGCGCTGTTCACCACGCTCGCCCGCTATGACTCCACGCTCCACCCCGAGCCCTACGCCGCGCGGGCATGGGACTGGAGCGCCGACCGTCGCGCCCTGCGCTTCCACCTCGTCATGGGCCTGCGCTGGCACGACGGCCGGCCCACCACGGCACGCGACGTGGCGTTCACGCTGCTCGCGGCGCGCGACCCCGCCACCGGCTATCCGCGCGCGGCCGACCTCGCGGGGCTCGACACGGTGGTCGCGCTCGACGACTCCACGGCGGAACTGCGCTTCCGCGCGCCGCAGGTGGATTTCCCCCTCGTGCTCTGCGAGCTGCCCATCCTGCCGCGACACCTGCTCGCGACGGTTCCGCGACGCGCCATGCGCACCGCCGCGTTCAACGACGCGCCCGTGGGCAACGGCCCGTTCCGGTTCGTGCAACATGTGCCGGGCCAGCGTTGGGTGTTCACGCGGAACGACCAGTTCCCGGAAGCTCTGGGGGGCCCGCCCAGGCTCCGCGGGCTCGTGATCGCGGTCGTCGACGAGGCCATCACCAAGTTCGCCGGGCTGGCCAGCGGAGAGCTGGATGTGGCCGGCATCTCGCCCGCCATGGCGTCGCTGGTGCGGCGCGATCCCACGTTGCGCCTCGTGACCTATCCGGTGCTGTTCGAAACCGGAATCGTGCTCAACACCCATCGGCCGCCGTTCGACGACGTGCGTGTGCGCCATGCGATCTCGCTGGCGCTCGATCGCCAGCGCATCGTGCGCGCCGCGCTCGCCGGCTTCGGGCAGCCGGCCGGCGGCCCCGTGGCGCCGGAAGTCCCGTACGCCGACACCACACCGCCGGTGTACGACCCGCAGCGCGCCGACTCGCTGCTCGACGCCGCGGGCTGGCGCCGCGGTCCCGACGGCATGCGCCGCCGCGGCGGCCACCCCTTCGCCTTCGACCTGCTCACCGTGGGAACGGCCGACAACGCGTTGGAACAGCTCGTGCAGGCCGACCTCGCGGCCCGCGGGATCACGATGCGCATCCGCCAGGTGGAGCTGGGGTCGTTTCTCACCGAAGCGCGCGCCCGGCCCAAGCGCTTCGACGCGCTCGTCACCGGGGTGCCGGGCGACCTGTCGCTCTCCTATCTGCGCGCCATGTTCGCCTCACGCGAGGCGGGTGGCGCGCTCGACTACGCCGACTTCCACGAGCCGGCGCTCGATTCCGCGTTCGCGCGCGCCGCCGCGGCGCGCACCGACCCTCAGCGCGCCGCGGCGTGGTACGACGTGCAGCGCGAGCTCGCCCGTCAGGAGCCCGTGGTCTGGCTGTACCACGCTCAGGGCGTCCAGGGGGTGTCTCGCCGGCTCCGCGGGGTGACCATGGACCTGCGAGGCGAGCTGGTGACGCTGGCGCAATGGGCGCTCGTGCCCAGAGATTCCACGTAATGCCGCTCCTGCTCAGTTCCGATGGGATCGCCGACCGGCGCCGGATCGCCGCCGGCGCGCTCGCGCCGCTCGCCGATTCGCTCACCGCGGATCTCGAACGCGCGATCGCCGCCGGCATCCGCGTGCCGCGCGACAAGGCGCTCCTCTCGCGCGCCGGCGGATATTGCGAGCGCGACGGATCGGCCCTCGCCTTCGATCCGTGGTCCCCGCACGAGCATCGCTGCCCGACCTGCGGCCAGGTGCACCGCGGGACGCTGCACGACCGGTGGTGGCTGTATCCATATCAGCTCTGGCTCGCCGAACGGGCCGTGCATGCCGCGGCACTGTACGCCGTGCGCGGCGACGACCGCCACGCGGTGTTCGCGCGCGACGTCCTGCGGCAGTATGCCGGCGCCTACCTCACGTATCCCAACCGCGACAATGTCCTCGGGCCCACGCGCCCGTTCTTCAGCACCTACCTCGAGTCCATCTGGCTGCTGCAACTGTGCGTGGCGCTCGATCTGCTCGAGACCGCCGGCGACCAGTCGGTGGGGGCCGAATTCCGCGATCGGGTCGTAGAGCCCAGCGCCGCGCTGATCGCCGCGTACAACGAGGGCACGTCCAATCGCCAGATCTGGAACAACGCCGCCCTGCTCGCCGCCCACGTGCTGCTCGGCAACGAGCACGCGCTCGAGACCCTCGTGGCCGGCCCGTCGGGCCTGCTCGCGCACCTCGAAGACGGTATCCTCGACGACGGTACCTGGTACGAGGGGGAGAACTACCACCAGTTCGCCCACCGAGGGCTCTGGTACGGCCTCACCCTCGCCGAACGCGCCGGCCTCGAGCTGCCGCCCCACGTCGTGGCGCGATTCGAGCGCGGGTTCGCCGCCACCTTCGCCACCGCGCTCCCCGATCTCACCCTGCCGTCGCGCAAGGATTCGCAGTACGCCACGTCGCTCCGCCAGTGGCGGTTTGCCGAGTCGTGCGAGCTGGGGCTCGCCCGCCGCGACGACCCGGTGCTGGGCGCCATGTTGGCCCGCCTCTACGACGGCGCCGCGCCGGCCGGCGACACGGGCCGCGCGAGCGCGAGCGCCGAGGCGGAACGCAACGTGCGCGGCGTGCGGCTCACACGGGCCGATCTGGGGTGGAAGTCCCTGCTGTTCGCGCGCGAGCAGGTCGCGGCGGCGAGTGTGAGCGCGCTGCCGTCCGTGTTGCTCGAGGGCCAGGGCATCGCGGTGCTCCGTCGCCCGGGCAGCGACGCGTATGTCGCGCTCGACTATGGGCAGTCGGGGGGCGGACACGGCCACCCCGACCGGCTCAACGTGCTCTTCTCCACCGGCGCCATCCGCTGGCTGGACGACCTCGGCACCGCCTCGTACGTGGATCCGTCCCTGCATTGGTACCGCAGCACGCTCGCCCACAACGCCCCGATGGTGGACGGGCATTCGCAGTGGCGGGTGGACGGGGTGCTCGAAGCCTTCGACGAGCAGGGCGACGCTGGATGGGTGCGCGCCAGCGCCACGATCTGGCCCGGCGTCGCGGTGCAGCGCACGCTCGTTGTGATGCCCGGATACTTCGTGGACGAGATCCGGTGGCGCGCCGGCCACGACGCGGCCTTCCTGCTGCCCGTGCATTGCGACGGCACGCTGAGCGGACAGATCAAGCCGGTGCGCGCCCAGTACACCGGCGCCGGTGGCCCCGAGGACGGCGGCGGCTTCGTGACCACCGACCGCGCGTTCCGCGTGGCCGCCGGGGCCAGCGTTCAGCTTGCCGCCCAACACGGCACCGACCACGTGCGCGCCTTCTTCCGCTGCCAGTCGCCGGCCATCTGGTACGCCCTCTCCGGACCCGGCCAGCCGCCGGGCACCAGCCGGCGGTTCCATCTCATGGAGAGCCGCGGCACTCCGGTCGGCGTCATCCGCGCCGTGTGGGCATGGTCGCGCGACGTCGAGTCCGTGGAATGGACAGGGGACGGGCCCATCGTCCACCACCGGGGCGGCGTGCGCCACCTCCACGCGCGCGCGGGCGATGGGTGGCACGTGGACGTGGATTCCAACGGCGGCTGGCGCACCATCGAACTGGGCGGCGTGCGCGCGGACGACGAGCTGGCGCCTCACGCCGAGCCAGAACACGAGCTGCCCGATCCCCACGCGCCGCCGACGGACGCGGATGGCGTCGCGTCCGTGGCCACCGTCGAGCCGACGATGCGCGGATTCCACGGCCTCGTGCTGGCGCCCTCGCGCTTCGCGGCGCCGTGGTGGACGGACGCCCCGCCCGAGGAACGGTCGCGCTTCGCGGCCTATCACCTGGGTGAACCCACGTACCGCCGCTCCGAGGAGACGTGGGAGGAGGCCGGCCGCCCCTCGGCGCGCGTCGCGATCGCCGTCGCGCCCAGGCTGCTCGTGGTGGACGTCCAGGTCGCCACGCCCGCTCCGCGGTTCATGCCGGCGGGAGCCGTGAACCCGTACGACAACGAACCGGCGGACATCAATGGCGACGGCGTGCAACTATACGTGCGCACGCTCGACGACGGTGGGGCCTGGGTGCTCGTGCCGGACGACGCCGGCAAGGCGGGCGTGGTTCGCGCGCGCCCGCTCGCCGGGTGGGGCAACCTCCGGCTGTCGCGCGTGGCGTGGCGCCGCGTGCGCGAAGGCTACGAGTTGCGCGCCGAGATCGCGTTGCGCCAACCGCTCGAGGTGGGCGGCGAGTTCTCCCTCGACGTGCTCGTCAACGAGACCGCGCCCGGCCGCGAACGGCGGCGCGGGCAACTCATCCTCAGCGGCCCCGACGGCGAGTTCGTGTACCTGCGCGGTGATCGGCACGATCCGGCGCGTCTCCTCCATTTCACCGTCGTCACGTGACCCATTCGCGTCTCGCCCAGGTCCGCGTGGTCCTCTATGAGCCTCAGGACCCCGTGAACATCGCCGCCACCGTGCGGGCGATGAAGAACATGGGCCTCGGCACGCTGCACCTGGTGCGCCCGGTGGCCTACGATCCCCATCGCCTCGAGGGCATCGCCCACGGCACGCGCGATCTCATCGATCGCATCGCGTCGTTCGATGACTTCGAGTCGGCCGTGGCCGGGTGCGTGCGCGTGGTCGGATTCACCGCCCGGAGGCGCGCCGCCCGCCGGGCGGTCACCACCCCCCGCGAGGAAGCCGTGGCCACCCTCGACGCGGCCCAGCTCGGCCCCGTGGCCCTGGTGTTCGGCCGCGAAGACAGCGGGCTGCCCAACGAGATCCTCGACCGCGTCCACGCCGCGGTGATGATCCCCACCACCGAGCACGCCTCGCTCAACCTTGCCCAGGCGGTGCTCGTGGCCCTCTACGAGCTGCACCTCGCCGCCCAGGACGCCACGCGCGCGGTCGCCCCGCCGCGCAAGGCCGCGCCGCCGGCCACGCCGGAGCAGCTCGAGCAGTACTTCGCCGACACCGAGCGCGCCCTCGCCGCCATCGAGTTCTTCAAGACGCGGGTGTCCGAGCACATCATGCGCACCGTGCGATCGCTCACCTACCGCGCCGAACCCGACGCGCGCGAACTCTCCCTCATCCGCGCCATGGCGATCGAGGTCGTGAAATACCTCGAGCGCACCGGCCGGTCTTGACGCCCCGTCCAACGCCACCCTTTTTCACGACATGGTCTTCAAACGATTTTTTGATCGCGGCCAGGCACAGCCCGCCGCCGACGTGTCCGAACCGCCCGACGACGAGACGCCCGAGTCGCTCGTCCCCGAAGACGACGCCGACGCGCCCGAAGCGGCGGCCGATCACTCGTGGGCCGAGCGCGCCGCCAAGCTCATCCCCGGCGGCTCGTCCACGGCCAGCAAGCGCCCCATGGGCCTGTTCGGGTCCGATACGCCCGACGCCCCCACCCACTTCCTGCACGCCGCGGGGTGCCACGTGGTGGCCACCGACGGCGAGACGTACGTGGATTGCACGATGGCCCTCGGCGCCGTCGCGCTCGGGTACGCGGAACCCCACGTGACGCGCGCCGTGCTCGACGCCGTCGGCGGTGGACACGTCGCGGGCCTGTCCAGCGCCCTCGAGGTGGAAGTCGCCGAGCGGTTCTGCGGCATGGTGCCGTGTGCCGAGCAGGTGCGCTTTCTCAAGACCGGCGCCGAGGCCACGTCGGCCGCCGTGCGCATTGCCCGCACATACACCGGGCGGGACGTCGTCATCGCGTCGGGCTATCTCGGCTGGCACGACTGGGCGTGCGACGCGGCGGGCGTTCCCGCCGGCGCTCGCCAGGACACCATCGACGTTCCGTTCGACGACCTCGCCGCACTCGACGCCGCCGCCGACCGGGCCGGCGACCGGCTCGCCGCGATCATCCTCGAGCCGGTGGTGGAGCGTCTGCCCTCCGCCGCCTGGATCGCCCGCGCCCAGGCCATCTGCACGCAGCGCGGCGCCGCGCTCATCTTCGACGAGATGAAGACGGGCTTCCGGCTGGCGCCCGGCGGCTACCAGGAAATCTCCGGCGTCACCCCCGACCTCGCCACGTTCGGCAAGGCGCTCGCCAACGGATTCCCGCTCTCCGCGGTGTGTGGTCGCGCCGACCTCATGGACGCCGCGCGCCGCACGTGGATCTCGTCCACGCTGGCCGGGGAGGCGAGCGCGCTCGCCGCGGCGTACGTCGTGCTCGACTGGCATCAGCAGGCCGACATCTGCGAGGCGCTGGCCAAGAATGGCGCTGAGATGCGGCGTGTGGTGTCGGCGGCCATCGCCGCCAGCGGCATCCCGGGCGTCCGGCTCGAGGGGCTCGATCCGATGTGGTTCCTCCGGTTCGACGATCCCGCGGTCGAGCACGACTTCCTGGAGCGCGCCATGGCCCACGGCGTCCTGTTCAAGCGCGGCGCCTACAACTACGCCTGCGTGGCCCACGACGACGACGCCGTGCGCGCCATCGAGCATGCCGCCAGCGCGTCGTTCGTCGAGATGCTCGAGCCGTCGTGACCCCCGCCACGCCCGCGGCCCCGCTCGCCGGCCCGGCGCCGCTCATCGACGCGCACGCCCACTTCCTGCACGCCCACGCCGGCCGCGCCGATTGGGAGGCGGTGAACGCCGCCCGCTTCCGCGCCGGCGAGCGCATCGGCGTCACGTACCACGTCGCGTCCATCCTCGGAAGCTTCGGCTTCACGTCGCCCACGTACTTCCCGTCGCCGCGCGACGTCACGGCGGGGAACGACGCCATGCGCGCCATCGCCGCCGCGCATCCCGATCGCGTGCGCATGTACGTCACGGTGAATCCCAACGACACCGCGCACGCGGTGGACGAGATCGGCCGCGGCGTCGCGGCCGGCGCCGTGGGCATCAAGCTCGCCGCCAGCCGCCGCGCCAGCGACCCGCTGCTCGACCCGATCTGCGAAGCGGCGGCGCGCCATGGGCTGCCGATCCTCCATCATATCTGGCAGCACCGCACGCGCGAGTGGCCGTCGCAGGAGATCTCCGATGGCCTCGACCTCGCCGAGCTCGCGCGCCGGCACCCCACGGTCCGGTTCATCCTCGCCCACATCGGCGGCGGCGGCGACTACATGCACACCCTTCCGGCCATCGCCGACGTCCCCAACATTCTCGCCGATCTCTCGGGAAGCGGCGTCGATCGCGGCATGCTCGACGAAGCCATCCTGCGCCTCGGCGCTGAGCGGCTGGTGTGGGGCAGCGACGTGACGATGGAAACCGGGCTCGCCAAGCTGATGGGATTCGAGGCCATCCGCCTCACCGCGGACGACGCGGCCCGGATCCGGTACGGCAACGCGCTGCGCATCTTTCCGCCCGGCAGCTTCCCGGGCATCGACGCGCCCCTATCGCGCCGGGCGCCGGTGGCCGGATGATCGACGTCAACGCGCTCATCGGACCGTATCCGTTCCGGTACCTGCCGCACCCGGACCCCGACGTGCTCGTGCGCGTGCTCGAACGCGAGGGGCTGCGGGGCGCGTGGGTGGGGCACCTGCCCAGCGCGTTCTATCGCGATCCGTCCGCGGGCAACGCCCAACTCTACACGGCCCTGGCGCCGCATGCGAGCACGCTGCGGCCGGTGCCCACCATCCGCCCCGACTGGCCCCACTGGGAGCGCGCCCTGCGCGCGGCCGTGGACGCCGGCGCTCCCGCCGTGCGCGCGTATCCCACGCTCTGGGAGATGGGTCCGCACGACGCCCGGATGCGGGAGCTGGTCGTCGCCTGCGGCGCCGCCAGGCTCGCGGTGCTGCTCACCGTGCGGTTCGAAGATCTGCGCCAGCGCCACCCGCTCGATCGCGCCGGCGATCTCACGGCCGCCGCGGTGCGCGACCTCGCGCGGGCGGGGCAGGGCGTCCGCCTCGTCGTGACCGCGGCGGGGCGCGACATGATCGAAGAGGTGCACTGGGGGCTCACCCCCGAGGAGCGGCAGCGCGTGCTCTGGGACATCTCGTGGATCTGGGGCCCGCCCGAAGACCACCTGGCCAAGCTGTTCCGCGCGATCGGCGCCGAGCGGTTCGTGTACGGCACCCAGTGGCCGTTGCGCCTGACGCAGGCGCCGCGGGCCAATCTCGCGCTGCTGCCAGAGGACGTGGCCGGCGCCACACTCGGCGATCCCGATCGGTTGTTCGTGTGACGCAGCCACCACGCGCCGGGGTCCTGCGAGTGTCGAATGGCAGGGCGCGCTCGGGTCGCGGGGCGCGGCGTCTCCGGTGATCCACGGGGCCGATCGCGAGGCTCGCGGTGGCCTGGTGGGGCAGATGCCCAAGCGTGGTAACTTCTTGGCGTACAATACTTGCGCGAAATGGCCCGGGCGGTGAAATTTTTTCGTCCGTCACAGATTTGTGAATTCGTTCACAAACCGGCGCTTCCCCACCACAAGGCTCCCGTATCCAACGTGAGACCCTCCCGCACCACATCGCGATGACCAAGCGAAGGAAGTGGACAGCCATTCCCGGGCTGATTGCACTGGCCGCCGGGGCTGTGATCCTGTCCGCCTACAGCGGCGCATCCTCCTCGCAGAACAGTTCTCCCATCCAGCCGATCGCGTTCCCGCATTCGGTGCACGTCGGCAAGCTCGGGATCAACTGCGTCTACTGTCATTACGCGGCCAACAAGTCGCCCGATCCGGGACTCCCCGCCGTGTCCACGTGCATGGGGTGTCACACGTTGATCGGGCCGCAGCGCCCGGCCACCGACCTCGGGCCCGCCCGCAAGAGCGTCGGCATCGAGAAGCTCTGGGAATACGCCGGGTATCCGAGCAAGCCCGGCCACCCGATTCCCTGGGTGCGCATCCACAAGTTGCCGGAGTACGTGCACTTTCCGCACATGCGTCACGTGAACGCGGGCGTCACCTGTCAGACGTGCCACGGACCCATCCAGACGATGGACCGCGTCTATCAGTATTCGTCGCTCAATATGGGTTGGTGCGTGAACTGCCACGTGAACGGCTACGATCCGCGCACGGGCGAGGAGATGGCGTCGATGGTGTCCGACGGGAAGGGCGGGGCCGTCCTTCCCGCCGCGATGGCCGACCATCCGCCCGCCGCCACGCCCGATTCGCTGCGCAAGAAGGCGCGTTACGACTGTTCCGTCTGCCACTACTGAGCGCCCCGTGATCCTTTCCCACCGCTCGCAGGTCTGGTCCTTCGCGCGCGCCGCGCGCGTCGTTCGTCGTTCGAGGAACATTTCATGAGCAAGGCATCGGAACCGAAGGACAAGGGCGTCAAGCGCCGAGACTTTCTGAAGATTCTCGGAGCCAGCGGCGCCGCCGTCGGTACCATCGGCTGCAGCCCCGAGAAGGCCGGCAAGCTGATTCCGTACCTCATCTCGCCCGACCAGACGGTGCCCGGCGTCTCCACCTACTACGCCACCACCTGCCGCGAATGCGCGGCGGGCTGCGGCGTCATCGCCGAGACGCGCGACGGCCGTACCATCAAGCTCGAAGGCAACCCGGCGCACCCGCTCAACCGCGGCGCGATCTGCGCCCGCGGACAGTCCGCGCTCCAGGGGCTGTACAATCCCGACCGCCTGCGCACGCCCTTGATGAAGAAGGCCGGTGGCTGGGAGGCGATCAGTTGGAACGATGCGCTCGCCCTCGTGAGCCAGAAGCTCGGCGAGGCCAAGAGCCGCAACGTGGCCGGCAACGCCCTGTTCATCAATCAGCACGAGAGCGGCAGCTTTGCCGAGTTCGTGGACCAGTGGCTGGCCGCCTTCGGCATGAAGCCGCACGTGAGCGTGGACTTCGAAGCCGACCAGGCCACGCTCGAATCCAACCGCCGCAGCTACGGCGTCGCGTGGCCGCGGCTCAGCTTCGCCGACGCCCGCCTCATCGTCTCGTTCGGCGCCGACTTCCTCGACGGCTGGGGCGCCGCCGTGCCGCAGCAGCTCGACTTCGCCGATGCGCGCGCCAACGTCGCCACGGCGCCGCGGTTCATCTACATCGGCCCGCGCCGCTCGCTCACCGGCCTCAACGCCGACCAGTGGATCGCCTGCAAGCCCGGCACCGAGCATCTGATCGCCCAGGCCGTCCTCGGCACCATGGGGCGCGGCGGCAACGTCTCGATCGCGCAGGCCTCCCAGGCCAGCGGCATCGGCGCCGACGTCCTCGGCGCGCTGGCCAAGGAGATCGGCGCGAGCCGGCCGAGCCTCGTGCTCTCCGGCGTGCGTACCGACAACGCGCTCGACGTGGCGCTCGCCGTGGCGTCCATCAATCAGGCGGCGGGCAACGTGGGCAAGACGATCCTGCCCGCCGAGCCGGTGACGCTGTTCGACGGGATGTCGCGATACACCGACCTCGCCGACGCGGTGGAACGCATGCGCGGCGGGAGCGTGCCGCTGGTGATGGTGCGCGGCACCAACCCGGCGTACTACCTGCCGCGTGCGGCCAACTTCGCCGACGCGTTCGCCAAGGTGCCGTTCAAGGTGGCGTTCGCCACGCAGCCCGACGAGACCGCGGAACTCTGCGATCTCATCCTGCCCGATCTCCACGCACTCGAAACGTGGGGCGACTCGCAACCCATCAAGGGCACGCTCTCGCTCCAGCAGCCGACCATGGATCCGGTGTTCGAAGGCACGCGCGGCGCCGGTGACGTGCTGCTCGCGCTCGCCCAGAAGGATCCGGCGGCCGCGGCCAGGTTCCCGGCCAAGGATTATCGCGCCTGGCTCATGGCGCGGTTCGTCGGTGGCCCGGCGGCATTCGCCGCCGCGCTGCCCAAGGGCGTGACCGCGGGCACGATCGCCGCCCGGCCCACGCCGGCCGCGGCGCCGGCGCCCGCGCGCACGGCGTCGCTCGACGCCGCCGGCGGCGATTTCTACCTGGTCACCCATCCGCACGCGCTGTTCGGCGACGGGCGCGGCGCCAACAAGCCCTGGCTGCAGGAGCTGCCCGATCCCGTTGCCAAGATCCTCTGGAGCTCGTGGGTCGAGATCCATCCGGAGACGGCGACCAGGCTCGGCATCGAGCGCGGCGACGTCGTGGAAGTGAAAACCGCCCACGGTTCGGTGAAGGCGCCTGCGTACCTCTACCTCGGCGTGCGGCCCGACACGGTCGCCCTCGCGCTGGGGCAGGGGCATCGCGCCGCCTCGCCGGTTCCCAACTGGGATCCGCTCCACCAGAATCCCGTCACCAACCTCCAGTGGGGCTACGGCCGTTACGCGCGGAACGTGGGGGTGAATCCGTTCGACGTGATGACGGCCACCGCCGACGCGGCCGGCGGTTTCGTGTGGACCTCCACCCGGGCGTCGATCACGAAGACCGCCGACCACGAGTTGGTGCCGTCCACCGAAGGCTCGGCCCGCCAGCACGGGCGCGGCATCGCGCAGGCGATCTCGATCACCGACCTCCTCAGCGGCAAGGCCGAGGAAGTGCCCGAGGCGACCGTTCCCGGCGATGCGTCGCATGAGTACCTGCCGGGGCTCCGGGCGCCGGTGGCGGCCGATGCGCAGGGTGAACTCGGCGCCCCCACGGCGGCCGACTCGGGCACGCATCTCGGGATGTACGATCCCAAGAACCCGCTCGGCATGGCCAAACGGCGCTGGGCGATGACCGTGGACCTGGCGCGGTGCACCGGCTGCTCGGCATGCGTCACGGCGTGCTATTCGGAGAACAACATCCCCACCGTGGGCGCGGCCTGGCAGAACGCCTCCGTGTACGCGGTGGAGAAGACCGGCTACAACATCGTGCGCGGCCGCGAGATGAATTGGATTCGTCTCGAGCGCTACTTCGAGGGCAACCTCGACGCCAAGTTCGGCGAGCACTTCGAAGGGCGGTTCGTGCCGATGATGTGCCAGCAATGCGGCAACGCGCCGTGCGAGCCTGTATGCCCGGTGTTCGCCACGTACCACTCGCCCGACGGGCTCAACGTCCAGGTGTACAACCGGTGCGTGGGCACGCGCTACTGCTCCAACAACTGCCCCTACAAGGTGCGGTACTTCAACTGGTTCGGGTACGGCGAGAAGGACCGCCGCCAGTACGCGTTCCCCGAGCCGCTCAACTGGCAGCTCAACCCCGACGTCACGGTGCGCAGCAAGGGCGTCATGGAGAAGTGCTCGTTCTGCGTGCAGCGCATTCGCGAGGCGGAGAACCGGGCCACGCTCGAGCATCGCGAGCTGATCCCGGACGAGTTCACCACCGCGTGCGCCGCGAGTTGTCCGTCGCGGGCGATCACCTTCGGTGATGCGGCGGACGAGCGCTGGTCGGTCACGAAGCTCATTGAGGACCGTCGCGCGTACCACGTGTTCACGGAACTCAACACCTACCCCGCGGTGACATACTTGAAGAAGGTCAACCATCCGACGCCGGCAACGGCGGCGAACGCTTAAGGAGCGCCCAGTATGGCCACGACTGCCGCGCCCTTCCCGCCGGCCGACGAGCTCCGCCCCAACGTCGCTTCGGCGGATGTGCACTTTCCGGCGATCAAGACCTACGAACAGGTGGATCGCGAGATCGTCGCCACCCTGCGTCCCACGCTCGGGTGGTTCGCCATGCTCGCCGTGGCGATCCTCTGCCTCCTGATCGGGGCGGGGACGTGGATCTACCAGATCTACACGGGCCTGGGCGCCGCCGGGTACCACCCGCCGGTGATGTGGGGCGTCTACATCGTCAGCTTCGTGTTCTGGGTCGGTATCGGCCACGCTGGCACGCTGATCTCCGCCATCCTCTATCTGTTCCGGGCCGGATTCCGCACCAGCATCTATCGCGTGTCCGAGGCGATGACGGTGTTCGCGGTGATGACGGCCGGCCTGTTCCCGATCCTGCACCTCGGGCGGCCGTGGAAGTTCTTCTATCTGATTCCGTATCCGAACTGGCGCATGATCTGGCCCAACCCCAAAAGCCCGTTGGTGTGGGACGTCTTCGCCATCCTGACCTACCTCACGGTGTCGGCCACCTTCCTCTATGTCGGACTCATTCCCGACTTCGCCGTCATCCGGGATCGCGAGAAGAACCCCATCCGCCAGCGCCTCTTCGCCGTGCTCGCCATGGGATGGCGCAACTCCGATCGGGAGTGGCGCCACTTCGCGCGGGCGTACCTGTTCCTGGCCGCGTTCGCCACGCCGCTCGTGCTCTCCGTGCACTCCGTCGTGTCGTTCGACTTCGCCATGGCCAACACGCCGGGCTGGCACGCCACGATCTTCCCCCCGTACTTCGTGGCCGGCGCCATCTTCTCCGGCATCGGGATGGTGTTCACGATCGTCATCCCGCTGCGCAAGTTCTTCAAGCTCCAGCACTACATCACGCTCAACGACCTCGACGCCGCGGCCAAGCTGTGCCTGTTCACGTCGCTGGTGGTCGGGCTCGCCTACCTCACCGAGTTCCAGATGGGGTGGCTCGGCGGCAACAGCGTGGAGCAGGAGTTCTGGTACAATCGCGTGTTCGGCCAGTGGGCGTGGGCGGCGTGGATCATGCTGATCTGCAACACCGTGCTCCCGCTGTCGCTCTTCTCCCAGAAGCTGCGCCGCAACACGACCTGGCTGTTCATCCTGTCGCTGTTCATCAACCTCGGCATGTGGTTCGAGCGGTTCGTGATCGTCGTGCCCTCGCTGTCCCATGAGTTCGAGCCCTGGCAGTGGGGCAGCTACGCGCCCACGTGGGTGGACTACGCCATCCTGCTCGGGAGCTTCGGCTGGTTCTTCATGTGGTTCCTGCTGTTCATCAAGCAGATGCCCACGATCGCGATCTCGGAATTCAAGGAACTCATCCCGGCGCGCATGAAGCACGAGACCGCGGACGGAGGAGCCCACTGATGCAAGGCGTCATCGGGGCCTTTCACGAATTGGATTCCGCCGTGCATGCGGTGGAAGACCTGAAGAAGGAGCGGTTCGGCGAGATCACGGTGTACACGCCCACGCCGCGCCACGAGTTCGACGAGCTGCTGGCCCGGCCGGAGAGCCACGTGCGCCGGTGGACCCTCATCGGCGGCCTGCTCGGCTGCTCGTTCGGCTACTGGATCTGGGTCTGGGTGTCCCGCTACTGGCCCCTCGTGGTCGGCGGAAAAGCCATCGTGGCCTGGGTGCCGTACACGATCTACGGCTTCGAGGTCATGGTGCTCGTCGGCTCGCTGGCCACGGTGTTCGGCATGTTCGCCAATGCGCGCGTGCCGCGGCTCACCACCACCGTGGGCTACGACCCGCGGTTCAGCGGTGGGCACTTCGGCGTGTGGGTCGAGACCACCCCGGCCCGCGCCGACGCGGCCGCCGACCTGCTCCGCCGGCACGGCGCGACGGAGGTGCGGCATGAGCGCTAGTCTCCCGCGCCAGGCGATGCGCATCGCCGCGTTCGGGTATGCCGCCCTGATGCTCTCGGGGTGCTCCTGGTTCACCGACATGAAGCGGCAACCGAGCATCCATCCGTGGCAGAGCGCGTCCGACACGATTCCGCCCCGCGGCAATCCGCAGAATTCAGTGTCGGTGTACGGCACGGCGGCGCCGGGCTTCATCTACAGCCGGGCCCAGCTGCCCACTACCATCGACTCGATGTCGGGCATCAAGAATCCCGTGGCGCCCGACGCCCGCTCGCTGGCCAACGGCCACAAGTACTTCGCCATCAACTGCTCGGTGTGCCATGGCTTCGCCGGCGCCGGCGACGGCATCGCCACCAAGTACGGCATGGTGCCCATGCCGCTCACGTCCGATCACGCCAAGAGCCTGTCGGATGGCTACATCTTCGGCATGATCCGCAACGGCCGCGGCATCATGCCCACGTACAACCGCATCGAAGAGCCCGATCGCTGGGACATCGTGAACTACATTCGCGCCCTGCAGGGCAAGCTGCCCGGCGTGACCGTGGCCACCGGCCCCCTCGGCAAGCCCGGTGAGACCGGCGCCACGCTGCCCGGCGTCACGCAGATGGGACCGACCCGTCCCGCGCCGTATTACATCCAGACCGGCTCGCAGGCCGGCCTGCCCCTCGACTCGGCGCAGCACGCGATCGTCCGCGTGCCGGCGCCTGCGGACACTTCGAAGAAGGGACGGCAGCCGTGAGCCTCCATCCTCCCCGCGTGCCGACGCGCGACGAAATCCTGGCGGCCACCAGCAAGCCGCTCCCCAGATCGCTCACCACGCTCTCGCTCGCGCTCGCCGCCGTCGGCGCGCTCGTGTTCGCGGCCGGCCTGTTCCTGGCCCCCGAGCGCGTGTGGCACGCCTGGCAGTTCAACTGGCTGTTCTTTGCCGGGCTCACGTCCGCCGGCGCGACGATCGTCGCCGTCCAGCGCATCACCACGGCGCGCTGGTCGCGTCCCGTGGTGCGCATGGCGGAAGGCTACGTGGCCTTCCTGCCCGTGGCATTCGTATTCCTGCTCGTCAGCCTGTTCGTGGGCAAGGGGTACATCTTCCCGTGGGCGCACCAGGCGTATCCGAACCCCGAGCGGGCCACCTATTTCAACCCGCTCTTCCTGACCGTGCGGGACATCGTGATCTACGGTCTCCTCACGATCCTCTCGATCTGGTTCGTGTATCGCTCGGTGCGACTGGACGTGGCGCAGATTCCCGAGGCGGGCGCCCCGTGGGCCGCCGGCATCCGCGCCCGGATGCGGCGCGGGTTCGGCGACGAGCGCCGCGAGATCCACCGCACGCACTCCCTGCACGGCAAGCTCGCCGTGGCGATGGTGCTGCTCTACGGCTACGGCTGGTCGGTGCTGGCCTGGGACCTCTCCATGGGCCTGAGCCTCCACTTCGTGAGCACGCTCTACAGCTGGTGGTTCTTCATGGGCGCCTGGCTCTCGGCGTTCATGGTGCTCACCCTTCTCGTGCACGCCTGGCGGAAATACCTGAACGCCGAGGACCTGATCACCGACAAGCAGATCCACGACCTCGGCAAGCTCTGCTTCGCGTTCACCGCGTTCTGGGGCTACCTGACGTTCGGCCAGTATCTCGTGATCTGGTACGGGAACATGGGCGACGAGACGTTCTTCATGCGCCTCCGGCTGATCCACCCGTGGATGGTGATCACCGTCGCGTCGGTCTGTCTCGCGTTCGTGTTGCCGTTCTTCGGGTTGATCTCCAAGGCCGCCAAGATGTACCGGCCCACGCACCTCTTCTTCGCGGTGTCCAGCCTCGTGGGCCTCTGGCTCATGCGCTACATCGAGGTCTATCCCTCGGCGTACGGCGTGACCGCCTCGGCGCCGTTCGGCGTCTGGGAACTCGGCGTCGCGGCGCTGTACCTCGGCCTCTGGGGCCTGTGCTACATCAAGTTCATGGACGCCTTCCCGCGCATGCGCCTCACCGCCATGACCTCGCCCTATCGCGACGAGATCCAGGTGCCGGTGGATCCCGAGACGATGGAGCCGCTGCCGGCGCATGAGTAGCCTGGTAGGACGGTAGGACGGAGTTCGCAGTTCGAGGGGCCCGGCTGCCGCCGGGCCCCTCCTGTTTCCCGCGGCACCGCCGCGTCGTTGCAACGGTACCGAGCCGCTTATATTTGATGTTCAACTCGGGGCGTTAGCTCAGTTGGGAGAGCACCGCCTTTGCAAGGCGGGGGTCAAGGGTTCGAGCCCCTTACGCTCCATGGCCGTCCGGCCGGACCACGCGAGGACCGCGCGCCGATTCCGCCCGCGGTCCTCGCGTTCGTTTGCCGGCCCCGTCCGTCCCCTCGTCCTTCATCCCACCGCCCATGTCCAACACCATCGCTCCAGTCCCGACCGCCGGCCAGACCGCCCCCGATTTCACGCTCGCCTCCACCTCCGGACAACCCGTCACCCTCTCGGCGCTCCGCGGCGGCAACGTGCTGCTGGCCTTCTTCCCGCTGGCCTTCACCAGCGTCTGCACCTCCGAGTTGTGCGACATGCGCGACGACTACGATCAGTTCGCCTCCCGGGACGTGGTCATCCTCCCGATCAGCGTCGACTCCGTGAACAGCCTCCAGGAGTTCAAGCTGAAACACGCCATGAAGGCCGATCTCCTCAGTGATTTCAAGCGCGACGTATCGCGCGCCTATGGCACTCTGATCGAGGATCGCTTCTACTCCAACCGCGCGTACTTCCTCATCGATCGGAGCGGCATCGTCCGCTGGGCTCACGTCGAAGCCAAGCCGGGCGATCGGCGCCAGAATTCGGAAATCTTCGCCGAAATCGCCAAGCTCAAGTAGCGCCGCGTGTATCTGGATTACCGCCGCGGGGGATCGGTCATCTTGTCCGTTCCCCCGCGGCGCCGTAGCTTGCGAATCCTATCCCGCCGGAGTTCGCCCCTGCCTCGCCTCTCTCGCTCCTCCAGTGCTCGACCGCCGGCGCGCCCCAGGACGGCCACGCCCGCGCGTGGGTCGGGCGATGCGCTTCATCGCGTCGCGCAGGCGTTCGCCCGCGGCGAGGATCTGGACCGGGCCATTCCGGCCGCGCTGCGTGCGGTCCGGCGCGAGGTCGGGGCCCGCGGCTGCAGCATCTGGGTGGATCGTCCGGCCGGTCCCCGCCAGACGTGGGCGGTCGGCGACGATGGGCTCACCATCGAGCTCGCGGCCCGCGCCCTCCGCGAGCGGCGGCGCTCCGCGACCGCGCCGTTCATCGTGCCGCTCCGGGCGGGCGAACGCCGCGGCGGCATCCTGGTCGTCCGCCTGGCGAACGCCGTCACGGCCGCGCAGCGGAAGTTCCTGAACGACGTGGGCAGCGTGCTCGCGCCGATGCTCGCCCAGGCCGAGCGCGCCAATCGCCTCGAGGAAACGGTGGCCGCCGGCACGCGCGAGATCGACGAGCAGCGCGCCTTCTTCGAGCGCATCGTCGATACGCTGCCCGTGGGGCTCTACGTCATCGACCGCGACTTCCGCGTGCGCGCCTGGAACAGCAAGCGTGAGACGGGCCTGCAGGGCGTGGCCCGGGCCGAAGTCCTCGGCCACACGATCTTCGACGTGCTCCACCGCCAGCCGGCCGACGTGCTCCGCCACGAGTTCCAGCAGCTCTTCGATACGGGGGAGATCCAGCAGTTCCAGACCGAATCGAACGCCACCGGCGAGCCGCGCATCTACCGCCTCACCAAGATCCCCATGCGCACCGGCGGCGGCGAGATCACCCACGCGATCACGATCGGCGAGGACATCACCGACTGGAAACAGGCCGAGGCGCGCATCGCGCAGGCCGAGAAGCTCGCGGCGCTCGGCACGCTGGCCGCGGGCGTGATGCACGAGATCAACAATCCCCTGGCCACGATCGCCGCCGCGTCGGAATCGCTGGACATGCGGGTGCGGGAGGGCGCGCTGGGCGGCGACGCCCTGGTCCCCGAGCTCTACGCCGTGCTCGGCCTCATCGCGCACGAGGTGAATCGGTGCAGCACGATCGTCGGCGGCGTGCTCGATTTCAGCCGGCCCAAGCCGGCCCAGCGCGAACGCGTGGCGGTGAACGAGATCGTCGAGCGCACGCTGTTCCTGCTCGGCCACCATGCGCGGTTCAAGCAGCTCGAGGTGGCCGTCGCCCTGCAACCCGACCTCCCCCCGGTGATCGGGAACGACGAGCAGCTCATCCAGGTGGTGATGGCGCTCCTCCTCAACGCCATGGACGCGATGCGCGACCGCGGCACGATCCAGGTGCGCACCAGCCGCGAGGCGGGGGCGGTGCTGATCGACGTGGAGGACCGGGGCGAGGGCATCCGGCGCGCGGATCTGCCCCGGATCTTCGAGCCGTTCTTCACCACCAAGCCCGTGGGGCGGGGGACCGGTCTGGGGCTGTCGGTGTGCTATTCCATCGTGTCCGATCACGGTGGCCGCATCGAGGTGAGCAGCACCTTCGGCCACGGCTCCGTGTTCAGGATCGTGCTTCCCGAGGAGGCCGGGCGATGAGCAACGACAACGGCATTCGCATCCTGATCGCCGAGGACGAGCAGAAGCTCGCCGAGATCCTGGCCTCGTACCTCGCCGGGCGCGGGCACTCGGTGCGCGTCACGTCCGACGGGCGCCAGGCGCTCGAAGCCATGCGCGCCGAGTCGTTCGACGTCGCCCTGCTCGACATCGTCATGCCCGAGCTCGACGGCCTCGAGGTCATGCGCCAGATCCGCGAGGACCCCGCGCCGCCCGAGGTCATCATCATCACCGGCAACGGCACCATCGACAACGCGATCACGGCCATGAAGCTCGGCGCCTACGACTACATGACCAAGCCGTACCGGATGGCCGAGATCGACGTGCTGGTGCAGCGGGCGTGGGAGAAGCGGCAGCTCGCCCGCGAGAACCAGTTCCTGCACCAGCGCCTCTCGCGGATCGACGGCGCGCCCGTGGTCGAGACGCGCTACGCGCCCATGCAGGCGGTGCTCGATGTGATCGAGAAGGCGGCCCCCAGCGACGCCCCGGTGCTCATCACCGGCGAGTCGGGCACGGGCAAGGATCTCGTGGCGCGGGCCATCCACCACCTCTCGGAGCGATCGGGCTCGTTCGTGGACCTCAACTGCGCCATGCTGTCCGACCAGAATCTCGAGACGGAGCTGTTCGGCTACGAGCGCGGCGCGTTCGCCGGCGCCGCCGAGCGCAAGATCGGCTTCCTCGAGATGGCCACCAACGGCACGCTCTACCTGGACGAGGTGAGCGAACTCGAATCGCGCATGCAGGGGCGGTTGCTCCGCGCCCTCGAACACGGCAGCTACTTCCGGTTGGGCGGCATGCAGCGCGTGGAGATCCACACCCGCCTCATCACGGCCACCAACAGCGACCTCGATACGCTGGTGGGCGAGGGCAAGTTCCGCGGCGATCTGCTGTACCGCATCAACACCGTGACGATCGCGCTGCCGCCGCTCCGCGAGCGGGTGGTGGACATTCCCCTGCTCGCCGAGCACTTCCTGCAGCGGTTCCGCGGCCAGGGAGCCCCCACGCTCGCCCCCGACGCCGTGGAGATGCTTCAGGCCTACGAATGGCCCGGCAACATCCGCGAGCTGCGCAACGTCATCGAGCGCGCCCTGCTCCTGCACCGCGGGCCGGTGCTCTCGGCGGCCGACCTGCCCATCACCCAGGTGAAGCTGGCCGCGGGCCTGCCCGGCAGCCGCGTGTCGCTCAGCGATCTCGAGCGGCGGCACATCGAATCGGTGCTCGCCCACACCGGCTGGCACCAGGGGCACGCGGCCGACGTCCTCGGCATCTCGCCCAAGACCCTGTATCGCAAGATTCGCGAGTACGGCCTCAAGCGGCCCCGGCGGCCCTGACCCATGCGCATCCTGGTGATCGAGGATGACCCCACGGTGGGGCAGCATGTGAAGCGCGGACTCGAGGAGCAGCGGTGGGCCGTGGATCTCGTGCCCGACGGCGAGGAAGGGGAACGTCGCGCCAGCTCCGAAGCCTACGATCTGATCATCCTCGACATGCGGCTGCCCGGCAAGAGCGGCCTCGAAGTGCTCCGGTCGCTGCGCGACTCCGGCTTCGGCCGGCCGGTGCTCGTGCTCACGGCGCAGGACGCCGTGGATGCCAAGGTCACGACGCTGCGCGCCGGCGCCGACGACTACGTGACCAAGCCGTTCGCGTTCGAGGAATTGCTCGCCCGCGTCGAAGCGTTGCTGCGCCGCCCGCGCGCCATCGCGTCGCCCATCCTCAGCGTGGCCGATCTGCAGCTCGACCTCGGCACCCGCGAAGTGCGCCGCGGCGCGCGGCTCATCGAGCTCACGCCCAAGGAATTCACCGTGCTCGAGTACCTCATCCGGCACCAGGGCCGCGTGATGAGCCGCACGCTCATCACCGAGTATGCGTGGGGCTATCACTTCGATCCCGGCACCAACATCGTCGACGTCGTCATCAACCACCTGCGCAAGAAGATCGACGCCGGGCGGCAGAAGCGGCTGATCACGACCGTGCGCGGCGTCGGCTACATGATCAAGGCCTGACGCGGCCCCCGCCGCTCCCGCGCCATGAACAGCACCCGCACCCGGCTCACCACGGCCTACGCCGGCCTCCTGTTCGCGACGATGATCGCCTTCGGCGCCGCGCTGTACGCCGCGCGCCGGGCGTCGGCCATCGACGAGCTGTCGGCGCGGGCCCGCGACCAGGCGCAGACGGTGCTCCACATCATCGTCGCCGCCCAGACCGGCGGCCAGCAGCTCACCACCATCCTGAGCCGCCCGATCACCGGGCCGGTGATCCAGCCCATGCCGGCGATGAACGAGCTGCTGGCGCACGTGCCCGGGTACTTCATCGTGCTCGATCCGCAGGACCGGATCCTGTACTCGTCCACCACGCTCCGGCTGTTCGCCCAGGTCGATCAGGACACTGTCTACAACGTGGGGCGGGCGCTCCTCGCCGGCGGTGCCGGCGCGGTGGTGCCGCTGCCCATGGACACGCTGTTCCACGCGCGGCTGCTCGTGGTGTCGATGAGCGATACCGCCACCGGGCTCAACGTGTCGCGCGTCGTGGCCGGCGTGCCCACGTCCACGGCCGACCTCGCGCCCCAGCTCCTCATCGGCACCATGCTGCTGCTGGCGCCGCTCGTGCTCATCATCTCGCTCGCCGCCGCGTACTTCCTGTCGGCCCGCGCGTTCAAGCCGGTGGAGGTGATCATCAACGAGGTCGAGGCGATCACCGACGGCCGCAGCCTCCACCGCCGGCTGCCCACCGACAGCGCCGACGACGAACTGGCCCGCCTGGCCGAAACGCTCAACCGGATGATCGCGCGCCTGCAGGCGTCGTTCGGCGCCCTGCGGCGGTTCACGGCCGACGCCAGCCACGAGCTCAAGACGCCGCTCACCGTGCTGCGGGCCGACATCGAGCGCGCCATGCACCCGGGCACGCCGCAGGCCGACCGCCTCGTCGCCCTCGAGGAGGCGATGCAGGAGATCACCCGCATGGCCGACCTCGTGGACAGCCTACTCACGCTCGCTCGCGCCGACGAGGGCCGCTTCGATCTGCACCGCGGGCCCATCCACCTCGAGCCCATCGTGCGCGATGTCACCGAGACGGCCACCATCCTCGGCGAGGGCGCCGGGCTCACCGTGTCGCTGCCGCTCGTGGAGGATGCCATGGTGTTGGGCGACGCCGCGCGCCTGCGCCAGCTGTTCCTGAACCTCGTCACCAACGCCATCAAGTACACGCCGCGGGGCGGCAAGGTGGAGATGACGTTGAGCCACCGGAACAACAACGCCGTGGCGTTCGCCGTCCGCGACTCCGGGCTGGGGATCTCGGCGGCCGATCTCCCCTATGTGTTCGAGCGGTTCTGGCGGGCCGACCGCGTGCGCTCGCGGGCGTCGGAGCGGGGCGGGTTCGGGCTCGGGCTGGCCATCGCGCAGTGGATCGTCCAGGCGCACGGCGGCACGCTCACCGTGCAGTCGCGCCTCGGGCGCGGGAGCGTGTTCACGGTGCTGCTGCCGATGCTCGCCGACGAGGGCGCCGACGCGCCGCCGGGCGAGGCGCAAGAGGCGTGACGCCGTTGCCATGACTTTCTAATAGTCGCTTCATCGTATCTTAATCTGCGCGGTATTCCGATCATCCGCGGTGATCGTAGCTTACTCCCTGCGTTCCCCGTGTGTTGTCCTCCCCTCAGGCAGGATCATCGAGGATATGTTCAACAACCTCATCGAGTCGAAGGCCAAGAGGCAGAAGACGGCTGGCGGCATGTTCATGAGCCTGGTGGTGCACACCGTGCTCATCTCGGCCGCGGTCTACGGTACGCTGCAGGCCGGGCAGAAGTTCGACAAGCCCAAGGCCGAGAAGGTCGATTTCGTCAAGGTCGAGAAGAAGGAGGCGCCGCCGCCGGAGAAGAAGGCGCCGCCGCCGCCCGATGTGGTCGCAGCCCCACCGCCGCCCAAGGGCTTCCAGGTGCTCACCGCACCGATCAAGATTCCCGACGTGCTGCCGAAGATCGACCTCTCCAAGAGCGTCACCAACGAGAACGACTTCACCGGCAAGGGTGTGGCGGGCGGTATCGCCAAGGGTGTCGTCGGTGGCACCGCGCCGCCGAACGAGAGCAACACGTTCTTCGCCTTCCAGGTGGAGAAGCAGGTCGACATGGCGCCCGGCAACGCACCGCCGCACTATCCCGACATGCTCCGGTCGGCCAACATCGAGGGCGAAGTGATCGCCTCGTTCGTGGTCGACACCAACGGCCGGGCCGACATGAGCACGTTCAAGGTCATCAAGACCACCCATGAACTGTTCTCGCAGGCCGTCAAGAATGCGTTGCAGAATTATCGGTTCTACCCGGCGGAGATCGGTGGCCGCAAGGTGAAACAGCTCGTGCAGCAGCCGTTCCAGTTCAGCCTCAGCGGTCGGTAGTCCCTCGACGGCCACGCTCGCGGCGGTCGTTCAACCTCGCATCCCTCATTCGGAGTTCAACGTCTTATGGATGTCTCACTGCTTGGTCTCTGGCACCAGATGGGCAATTTCGCCAAGGGCATCGTCTTCGTCCTGGCCGCCATGTCCATCTACTCGCTGACCGTCATGGTTTCGAAGTGGTGGAACCTGCGCAAGGCGCAGAAGGAAACCATCAAGTTCGCCCCCGAGTTCTCGCAGTTCCTCGAAGAGGACAATCTCACCGAAGCGATCAACCTCGCCGAGAGCTACAAGCGGTCGCACGTCGCGCTCGTGCTCGGCGGCGCGCTGGGTGAGGTCAAGCCGCTCATCCAGGACGGCTCCGTGACCGTGGCCGACATCAACTCGGCCGAACGCGCGGTGGAGCGCAACATGCTCCTCGAGATCACCAACCTCAAGCGCGGCCTCGCCGTGCTCGCCACCGTGGGCGCCACGGCGCCGTTCGTCGGACTGCTCGGCACCACGATGGGTATCGTGAACGCGTTCACGGGCATGGCCGTGTCCGGGTCCGGCGGCCTGGCCGCCATCGGCGGCGGTATCGCCGAAGCCCTGATCACCACGGCGTTCGGTCTGCTTGTCGCCATCCCGGCCGTGTGGGCGTACACCTACTTCACGACCAAGATCGACAACCTGACCGCCGAGATGACGTACGTGTCGAAGGAAATGATCGACTACCTGATCAAGGGCGTGTCGGGCGAATTCGGCCGCTCGCGGTTCACGCGTGAGTTCAATGCGTCGACCAGCGCCGGCGCTCCGATCAAGCAGTAGGCCCGTCCCTTCGACCTAGGAGTCTGGCGTATGGCCATGTCAGCGGGTGGTGGGGGCAGCGTGCAGAGCACGCCCAATGTGACGCCGATGATCGACGTCATGCTGGTGCTGCTGATCATCTTCATGGTGGTCACTCCCGCGCTGCTCGCGGGATTCAACGCGACGCCCCCCGTAGCCCAGAACATCAAGGACCACCCGGAAGACTCGAATACCGATCAGGTGCTCGGCATCGACGTCGACGGCAACTACTACTTCAACAAGCGGCCCATCCAGTACGCGGACATCGCGAGCACCCTCAAGGCGATCTACACGCAGCCCGATCGCGACGACTACATCCTGTACCTCAAGGCGGACAAGAACCTGCCGTACGAGAAGGTGCTCGATGCCATGGACATCGCGGCCAAGAACGGCGTCCGCGTGGTGGCGATGATCGGCGATCAGAAGCCGGGCACCGTCTCCACGGTGCCGGGGGACATGAAGGAACCCACGGGAGGGAAGCCCTAATGGCCATGTCAGCAGGTGGCGGCTCGGCGGGTCTCAGCAACGAGATCAACGTGACGCCCATGATCGACGTGCTGCTCGTGCTGTTGATCATCTTCATGGCGGCGCTGCCGTCCATGCGGAAGGCCATCGATCTCCAGCTTCCCGATCCCAATCCGAGCGTCGCCCCGGCCAACGCGAAGTCGGATCAGATCGTGCTCGAAGTGGGCCCCAACGGCTGCTACGCGATCAACACCAAGATCGTCACGCACGACCAGCTGGCCCAGGAACTGCGCGATATCTACGATCCGCGCCCGGACAAGATCATCTTCATCAAGGGCGATCCCAAGGTGAAGGTCCAGGACGTCATCGACGCCATGGATATCTCCCGCGGCGCCGGCGTCAAGGTCATCGGCGTGCCGCCCAAGGACACGCCGGGCTCCGCCGGCGGATCGTGTAAGAGCTGATCCCGCCCATATCGCGGGGATACGACGGACGAACCCTTCGGGGCTCGTCCGTCGTATTACTTTCGGGGGTGGCCCCCGCCGCGCCCCGCCTACGCTTCACTTCCGGACGTCCGTGCATCCCGACCCCACTCTGCCCGCCAGCCGGCCAGCCTACCGCCCCCCGCTGGGTATCCCCAAGGGGCGCGAGAACCGCCGCTTCGGCGCCATCGTGTCGGTGCTCGTGCATGTCCTCATCCTCCTGCTCCTCATCGCGCCGTTCGTGGCCCACGGCCCGATCGTCGAGATCCTGCAGGGCGCCGGGGGTAAGGGGCCCGCTGGTGGTGGAGGGGGCGGACGCGGCGGCACGGGCGGTCAGACGCGCGCCGAAACCGAGCATCTCGATTTCGTCAGCATGGCTCCGGCGCCAAAACCCAAAGCGCCGGCAGTCCAGCCACCCAAGCCCAAGCCCGTTGCCGTGCCACCGCCGCCCGTGGTCAAGAAGCCGCCGCCCACGGCCGAGCTGATCACCGCGGTGCCCACGACCGCGGCCCCGGCCGCCAAACCCCTCGAGGTGGCATCCACGATCGGCACGGGGGGCGGCAGCGGGCGCGATGGCAGTGCCGGCAACGGGCCGGGCCGGGGCGGGGGCGTGGGGTCGGGCGTCGGCACGGGACGGGGATCGGGCACCGGGCCCGGCACCGGCGGCGGGACGCAGGCCAACTATCCGCCGCAGCCGATCGAGGTCTTTCTCCCGCCGTACCCCATTCCGGGCAACGTGAAGGGCTTTCACCTGGTCGCCGAGTTCGACGTCGATTCCACGGGCCGCGTGCTGAGCATGGACTTCACCCCCACCCCCAACGGGGGCTATAACCGGCGGCTGGGCGACGTATTCCGGTCGTTCAAGTTTCGGCCCGGCACGATGCCGGACGGCACGCCGCTGCGCATGAAGGCGCAGATCGTCGTCGATCTGTACTGACCCACGAGGCCGCCCCCGTCGCGCGCGGTGGCCCGTCGTCGGCACGCCACGAAATTCTTCGCGGACTTCCCCTGGCCCCGGGGCTGCGCCTCGCGCTATTATTGCGCGGCTTCCTGCCCCCCGGCGCGCCCCGCCCGCCGGATGATTCCCACGCGCACTACTTGGGAGTTGCATGTCGAACGTGACCGCCAAATCCGACGCGTCATCGACTCAGGCACCATCCGGATTCGTCAAGGCCATCACGCTCACCGATGCGACGATGCTCGTGGCCGGCGCCATGATCGGATCCGGCATCTTCATCGTCTCGGCCGACATGGGGCGGTCGGTGGGATCGCCCGGCTGGCTGCTCGTGGCCTGGCTGCTGACCGGGGTGATGACCCTCTTCGGCGCCCTCAGCTACGGCGAGCTGGCCGCGATGTTCCCCCGAGCCGGCGGCCAGTACATCTTCCTCAGAGAGTCCATGAGCCCGCTCGTGGGCTTTTTGTACGGATGGACCCTGTTCGCCGTGATCCAGACGGGGACGATCGCCGCCGTGGGCGTGGCGTTCGGCAAGTTCCTGGGCGTGCTCGCGCCCGGCGTCTCCCCCGATCGCTACGCCTGGTTCCCCCACGTCGACGTGTGCACGGCGTGGCTCGGCTGCACCGATCCGTCGAGCGCCATCCAGTTCGGGCTCTCCGCGCAGCGCGTGGTGGCCCTGCTCGCCATCGCCCTGCTCACCTGGATCAACCTGCGCGGCGTGCGCGAAGGCAAGTTCGTCCAGACGTCGCTCACGATCATCAAGACCGGCGCGCTCTTCCTGCTCATGGGCCTGGGCCTCACGGTGGGGCGCAATGCGCAGGCGATCGCGGCCAACTTCGGCAGCGGCCACTTCTGGGGCCACGTGGACATCACCGGCGCGTGGGTCGTGGCCTTCGGCGCGGCGTTCGTGGGCTCGCTGTTCTCCAGCGATGCCTGGAACAACGTCACGTTCGCGGCGGCGGAGGTGAAGAATCCGCAGCGCAACCTGCCGCTCGCGTTGATGCTCGGCACCGGGCTGGTCACGGTGTTGTATTTCCTCACCAACGTGGCGTACCTGAACGTCCTGCCGTTCGCCGGCGACCCGCACGGCGCCACGGTCATGGCCCGCGGCATCACGGCGGCCACGCAGGACCGCGTGGCCACGGCGGCCATGGAACAGATGTTCGGCGCGTCGGGAAGCACGATGATGGCGATCGGGATTCTGATCTCGACGTTCGGCTGCATGAACGGCCTCATTCTGGCCGGCGCCCGCGTGTACTACGCGATGGCCCGGGACGGACTGTTCTTCAAGGCCGCGGGCACGCTGAGCGGCCGCGGGGTGCCCGCCGTGGGGCTCGTGCTGCAGTCGGTCTGGACGGCACTGCTCTGCCTCAGCGGCACCTACGGGCAACTGCTCAACTATGTGATCTTCGCCAATCTCGTGTTCTACGTGCTCACCACGGCCGGGCTGTTCATCCTGCGGGCCCGGCGACCCGACGCCGAACGGCCGTACCGGGTGGTGGGCTACCCGTTCGTCCCGGCCCTGTACCTCGCGATGGCGGCGGGGGTTATGATTCTTATTCTGATGTCGCCGCCTTCCAGGACCGAAGCCGTTTCGGGCCTGGTGATCGTGGCCATCGGCATTCCCGTGTACTTCCTCTGGCGCGCGGTGGAGAAACCAGCCGCTTGAACGCCGCGCGCTGCACCGGATTGCGGCGTCCGCCTCGGCGGACGGCGCCTTCCGTTCGACCGACGACCGCGTGGCGCCCCGCCGCGTCCGGCGTCTGCCCGTCACCCTGGAGAACGACAACCATGCATCGGATGGACACCGTGTTTCGCCGTGCCCTCCCCCTGCTGTTCGTGTTGCTGTTGGCCGCAGTCGCCGGTACCCTGATGGCGCCGGCCGCACACGCACAGACCGCGAGTTCCATGGGCGCGGCGCCGGCGGCAGTCGCGCCGGCGACGGCCGCCCCGCAGGAAGCGGGCGGCGAGGCGAATCTCAAGATTCCCGACCTCGCCACCGTGAGCTTCCTCGGGGTGCCGGGGCATACGCTGCTGATGTACGGGCTCATAATCTGCGCCCTCGGCTTCATGTTCGGCATCACGATCTACCGGCAGCTCAAGCGGCTCCCCGTGCACGAGTCGATGCGCGAGATCTCCGAGCTGATCTATGAAACCTGCAAGACCTACCTGTTCACGCAGGGCAAGTTCCTGATGATCCTCGAGGTCTTCATCGGCCTCGTCATGATCCTGTACTTCGGCGTGCTCCAGCACATGGAGCCGGCGCGGGTGGCGATCATTCTCGCGTTCAGCGTGCTCGGCATCGCCGGCAGCTACGGCGTGGCCTGGTTCGGCATCCGCGTGAACACGTTCGCCAATTCGCGCACGGCGTTCGCCTCGCTCAAGGGCAAGCCGTACCCCTGCTACTCCATCCCGCTCCGCGCCGGCATGAGCATCGGCATGCTGCTCATCAGCGTCGAGCTGACGATGATGCTGTTCATCCTGCTGTTCGTGCCCGGTGACTACGCCGGCCCCTGCTTCATCGGCTTCGCGATCGGTGAGTCGCTGGGCGCCTCGGCGCTCCGCATCGCCGGCGGCATCTTCACGAAGATCGCCGACATCGGATCCGACCTCATGAAGATCGTCTTCAACATCAAGGAAGACGACGCCCGCAACCCCGGCGTGATCGCCGACTGCACCGGCGACAACGCCGGCGATTCCGTGGGCCCGAGCGCCGACGGGTTCGAGACGTACGGCGTGACCGGCGTCGCGCTGATCACGTTCATCCTGCTCGCGGTCAAGGATCCGACCGTCAAGATCCAGCTGCTGGTGTGGATCTTCGTGATGCGCATCGTGATGATCCTCGCCAGCGGCTTCTCGTACCTGATCAACGAAGCGTTCGCCAAGGCCAAGTACCAGCACGCCGACGACATGGACTACGAGGCGCCGCTCACCTCGCTGGTGTGGCTCACGTCGATCATCTCGGTGGCGCTGACCTTCCTCGTCTCGTACCTCGTCATCCCGACGCTCAGCGGCAACCCCACCTTCTGGTGGAAGCTGTCGGCGGTGATCACCTGCGGCACGCTGGCCGGCGCGATCATCCCCGAGTTCGTGAAGGTGTTCACCTCGGTCAGCTCCAAGCACGTGGCCGAAGTGGTGGAATCGTCCAAGCAGGGCGGGGCGTCGCTCAACATCCTGTCCGGCCTCGTGGCCGGCAACTTCAGCGCCTTCTGGCTGGGCATCACGATGGTGGGCCTGATGGGCTCGGGCTACGTGGTGAGCCGCCACGGGTTCGACATGCTGATGCTGGCGCCGGCCGTGTTCGCCTTCGGCCTCGTCGCGTTCGGCTTCCTGGGCATGGGCCCGGTGACGATCGCCGTGGACTCGTACGGCCCCGTGACCGACAACGCGCAGTCGGTGTTCGAACTCTCGACCATCGAGCAGATCCCCAACATCGCGGCCCAACTCAAGAGCACGTACGGCTTCGACGTGAACTTCGAGCGCGCCAAGCACCTGCTCGAGGAGAACGACGGCGCCGGCAACACCTTCAAGGCCACGGCCAAGCCGGTGCTCATCGGCACGGCGGTGGTCGGGGCCACGACGATGATCTTCTCGATCATCGTGGCGCTCACCGCCGGGCTCACGCAGAACCTCGACAAACTGTCCATGCTCCACCCGCCGTTCCTGCTCGGGCTGATCACGGGCGGGGCGATCATCTACTGGTTCACGGGCGCGTCCATCCAGGCCGTGACCACCGGCGCCTACCGCGCCGTGGAGTACATCAAGGCCAACATCAATCTCGAGAGCGCCGAGAAGGCCTCGGTCAAGGACAGCAAGGCGGTGGTGGAGATCTGCACCAAGTACGCGCAGAAGGGCATGTGGAACATCTTCCTCGCCGTCTTCTTCGCCACGCTTGCCTTCGCGTTCCTCGAGCCGTACTACTTCATCGGCTACCTGATCTCGATCGCGGTGTTCGGGCTGTATCAGGCCATCTTCATGGCCAACGCCGGCGGCGCCTGGGACAACGCCAAGAAGATCGTCGAGGTCACGCTCAAGCAGAAAGGCACGGAACTGCACAACGCCACGGTGGTCGGCGACACGGTGGGCGATCCATTCAAGGACACCTCGTCGGTGGCGCTCAATCCGATCATCAAGTTCACCACGCTGTTCGGCCTCCTCGCCGTGGAACTCGCGGTGTCGATGACGGCGCAGCGCGGCGCGATGTTCACCCGGAGCCTGGCCGCGGCGTTCTTCGCCGTCGCCCTGATCTTCATCTGGCGTTCGTTCTACCGCATGCGGATCGAGGCGGAGCCGGCGTGAGCCGCCCGCGCGGGCTCGGAGGCGTTTGCTGATATGAATTCACTGTTCGCGAGGAAGTCGGTCGCCGATTTCGAGGCCGACGTCGCTCAGCACGGCGGGCTCAAACGCTCGCTCGGCAAGTGGCACCTCACCGCACTCGGCGTCGGCGCGACGATCGGCGCCGGCATCTTCGCGACCACCGGCACGGCGATCGTGGGCGATGCCGCTCGCCCCGGCGCCGGGCCGGCGATTATCTTCTCGTTCCTTCTCACCGCCGTGGCCTGTGGGTTCGCGGCGCTCTGCTACGCCGAGTTCGCGGCCATGGTTCCGGTCTCGGGCTCGGCGTACACGTACGCCTACGCGTCGATCGGCGAGTTCGTGGCCTGGATCATCGGCTGGGACCTGATCATCGAGTACGCGGTGGGCAACATCGGCGTCGCCATCGGGTGGGCCGGCTACTTCCGTGAACTCGTCGGCCACTTCGGCATCAACCTCCCGGCGTGGACGGCCACCGACTACCGATCGGCGCACGACGCCTTCAATCAACTCACGGCCGCCGGCGCCGCGGGCGTGGACCCCACCACCAGGTACCTGGCGTCGGCTTGGACGGCGGCGCCGCATATCTTCCGCATCCCGCTGATCATCAACATCCCGGCCGTGGCCGTCGTGGCGCTGATCACGGTGATCCTCGTCATCGGGATCAAGGAATCGGCCGACGCGAACAACGCGATGGTGCTCCTCAAGGTCGCCATCATCCTGTTCTTCATCGCCGTCGGCATCTTCCTCATCAAGCCGCACAACTGGACCAATCCGGCCACGGGCGGCTTCAACCCCAATGGCTTCCGGGGCATCAGCGCCGCGGCGGCCATCATTTTCTTCAGCTACATCGGCTTCGATGCGGTGTCCACGGCGGCCGAGGAAACCAGGGATCCGCCCCGGGACATGCCGTTCGGCATCATCATGAGCCTGCTCGTCTGCACCGTGCTGTACATCGCGATCTCCATCGTCATGACCGGCATGGCGCCGTGGAAGTCGCTCGGCACGGCGGAGCCCATGATCACCGCCCTGCAGTTCGCCTCGGGACCGCCGGCGCTGCTCAACGCGTCGCGGTTCATCATCTCGCTGGGCGCCGTGATCGCCATGGGCAGCGTGCTGCTCGTCTTCCAGCTCGGGCAGCCGCGCATCTTCTTCTCCATGGCGCGCGACGGCCTCCTCCCGCCCATCCTCGCCAGGCTCCACCCCAAGTACCGGACCCCCTACGTGGGGACCATTCTCACCGGCATCTTCGTCGCCACCTTCGCCGCCTTCGCCAACATCGCCGAGGTGGTGGACCTCACCAACATCGGCACGCTGTTCGCGTTCGTCCTCGTCTCGGCGGGCGTGATCTTCCTCCGGCGCCTGGAGCCCGACCGTCCCCGCCCGTTCCGCGTGCCCTGGGTCCCACTCACCCCGCTGATCTCGATCGTGGCCTGCTTCTACCTCATGTGGCAGCTGCCCACCGTGACGTGGATCCGGTTCGGCGTGTGGCTCGTGATCGGCCTCGTGCTCTACTTCACGTACGGCTACACGCATTCCACGCTGCGTCGCCGGGCCGACGCGCGGGCCCGGTCGGCGTGAGCCCCGTCCCCGCCACCGGCCCCGCGTCGGCGCCGCCCCCGCGCCGCGGGTTCCTGGGCCGGATCACGCTCTCGCAGTGGATCATCGTTGCGATGATCGTCGGCGTGTTCATCGGCTGGGCGTTCCCCGAAAGCGCCCGGGCCCAGCACGGATGGGCGGCCCCCGATCTGAAGATCTGGGCCACGATCTTCCTCCGCATGATCAAGTCGCTGATCGTCCCGCTCATCTTCGGCACTCTCGTCGTGGGCATCGCCGGCCACGGCGACGACATGAAGCGCGTGGGACGGCTGGCCGTGCGGTCGATCGTGTACTTCGAGCTCGTCACCACCATGGCGCTCGTCGTCGGGCTGGCGGCGGTGAACCTGGTCAAGCCGGGCCGCGGCGTGTCGCTCGGTGCCGCCACGCCGACCACCGGGGCGCAACTGGCCAGCACCCACGCCACGTTCAGCGGCGTGCTCGAGCACACCGTGCCCCAGAGCTTCTTCGAGGCCGCGGCGAGCAACGAAGTGCTGCAGGTCGTGTTCTTCGCCATCCTGTTCGCGGTGGCGCTCTCCCAGCTGCCCGCCGGGCGGCCCAAGGAGACGATGCTGGCGTTCTGCGAGGGGCTGTCGCAGGTGATGTTCAAGTTCACGGGTATCGTGATGAAGTTCGCGCCGATCGGCATCGGCGCCGCGATCGCCGTGACCGTGGGCACCAGCGGCCTCATGGTGCTGCAGAAGCTCGGCGTGCTCGTGCTCACGCTGTACGGGGCGCTCGTCGTGTTCGCCCTCGGCGTGCTCCTTCCCATCGCGCTGGCATTCAGGATTCCCATCCGGCGGTTCGTGCGCGCCGTGAAGGAGCCCTGGCTGATCGCCTTCACCACCGCGTCGTCCGAGGCCGCGTTGCCGCTGGCCATGGAACGCCTCGAGGAGATGGGCGTCCCCAAACGCATCGTCGCCTTCGTGCTGCCCACCGGCTACTCGTTCAACCTCGACGGCAGCACGCTCTACCTGGCGCTCGCCTCGGTGTTCGTGGCCCAGGCGGCCGGCATCGACATGCCCCTCTCCACGCAGATCGTGATGATGCTCACGCTCATGCTCACCAGCAAGGGCGTGGCCGCCGTGCCCCGCGCGGCGCTGGTCATCCTCTCCGGCGCCCTCACGCAATTCAATCTGCCGCTCGAGGGCGTGGCCGTGATCCTCGGCGTGGACGCGTTCATGGACATGGCGCGCACGTCGATCAACCTGCTGGGCAACTGCCTCGCCACGGTGGTCATGGCGCGCATCGAAGGCGAACTGCCGGCGGCCGCGCCGCTGGAGCGGGCGGCGTAGCGCACCTACACGGCGTCGCCCAGGAAGTGCAGCGCCGATCGCACCGCGCCGCGCGCGGCGACGACCTCCTCATGGCCCACCTGCGCGCCCGGCACGGCGCTCTTGAGCCGGTGCTCCAGCCGCTTGCGCATCGCGGCGCCGCGGCCGAGCAGCCCGCCGCTCAGGGCAATCGAGATCGCGGCGCGCTCGTCGCTGAACAGTTGCCGGGCCAACGCGCGCGCGTGCAGGGCCAACTCCTCCGTGGCGAGGTCGAGCAGGGAATTGGCCCGTAGATCGCCCGCGTCGGCCACCTGGAACACCACCGGCGCCAGCGTCGCCAGCGTGGCCGGCGTCGCGTCGGCGGCCCACGACACGAGGTCGGCCACTTCCTTGGATTCGGTCGCCGTGAGGATGGCCCCGGTGAGCGCCGTCTCCGGTTCACGGCCGTCCGAAGCGGCGGCCACGACCGACAGGGCATGCCGCCCGATCCATGCGCCGCCGCCCTCGTCGCCGAACTCCGGTCCCCAGCCGCCGCATCGCGCCGTCGCGCCCGTCGGGGCGCGCCCGATCGCCACCGACCCCGTGCCGGCGAGCACCAGGATGCCGGCCCCCTGGCCGAACGCATCGTCGAACGCCACCGCGAAATCGGTGTGTACCACCACCTCCTCCGCCAGCGCGCGGCTCGTCAACGCCTCCCAGAGTTGCAGCCGGAGCGCTTCGCGCCCCACGCCCGCCACGCCCACGCACACCACGCGTGGCGTCTCGTCGCCCGCGTTGGCCTGCGCCAGGGCATCGCGAACCACGGCGCAGATCGCGTCCGCGCTGTCGTCCACGTAGCCCGCGCGCACGGCGCTGGGGGCGCCCGTCGCTTCGGCAATCGGGGTGCCCTGTTCGTCCGCGACCAGTGCCGTGGTCTTGCTGCCGCCGCCGTCTACGCCGATTACGAGTGCCGTCATGTCAGACTTGCGCCGCCCGCTCACGCGCGTGCGTGAGCGACGACAGGGATCCGGTGAGGAGGGTGATGGTCGTGCCGATCAGCACGTACCAGGGCCACGCGATCGCGCCCAGCGGCCCGAGCGTCGCGGCGAGTGAAGGATACGCGGTCGCGAGCGGTTTCGCGAACACCACGAACGACATCGCGACGATGCCCACCGACATGCCCAGGATCGCGTCGCGCTGCACGGCGCGCGAGACGAATAGCGCCAGGAAGAACCCTCCCAGCAACCCGCCGTAGGTGAACGACGCGATCGACAGCGCGATCACCACCACCGGCGTGCCCTGTTGGCGGAACATCAACGCGCCCGCGGTGAGCGCCACGCCCCAGAACAGCGCGAACATCTTGCCCACGCGCAGGGCGCGCGGGTCGTCGGCCGAACGACCGGTGAGCGGCAGGTAGATGTCGTGCGTGGCCGACGCCGCCAGCGCGTTGATCGCCGCCGAATGCGTGCTCATCGTGGCTGCCACGATCGCCGCCACCACCAGCCCCAGCAGTCCCGGCGGCATCGCCTCGAGGATGTACGTCGGGAAGACGTCGTCGGGTGAGGCGAACGCGCGGCCGCCGAAGTGCGCCCACAGTCCGATGCCGATGAACAGGAACAGCGCCATCTGGGCGATGATCGCGACGCCACTCCCGATCACCGCCTTCTGCGCGTCGCGCAGCGAACGCGCCGACAACAGCCGCTGCACGATCAGCTGGTCGGCCCCGTGCGACGCCATCGACAGGAACGCCCCGCCCAGCAACCCCGCGAGCACGGTGAACGGCCGGTCGAGTCGCGTGGAGAAGTCCAGCACGCGCAGCTTGCCGGCGGCCCCCGCCGAGTCGAGGATGGCGTGCCATCCTCCCGCCGTGCCGCGCCCGAGCAGGACGATCGCGGCGATCCCGCCCACGAGGTACACGCCGGCCTGGATGAGCTCCGTCCACACCACGGCGCGCATCCCGCCCTTGTAGGTGTACAGGACCGTGAGCGCGCCCAGGATGAGAATCGCCGCCGGCATCATGTAGCGCGGCGGCACGGTGCCCGTGCCGCTGAGGATCATCGCCACCGGGATCGCGGTCGCGAACACGCGCACCGAGTCGGCCATGGCTCGCGTGCCCATGAAGACGATCGAGGTGAACCGCCGCGTGGCGAGCCCGAATCGCTGCTCGAGCATGGCGTACGCGGTCACGATCTCGCCCTGGTAGTAGCGGGGCAGGAGGGTGAAGGCCAGCGCGATGCGGCCCAGGAGATATCCCACCACCACCTGCAGGAATCCGAGGTTGCCGATATAGGCCAGCCCGGGAATGCTGATGAACGTCAGCGCGCTGGTTTCGGTGGCCACCACCGAGAACAGGACCGCCAGCCAGGGGATGTTGCGGCCGGCCACGAAGTAGTCCCGGGCGTCCTTCTGCCGGCGGCCCAGTCGAATGCCGAACGCCGTCGTCCCCGCGAGATACGCGACGAGGACGACGGCGTCGAGACCGGTGAATCCGCTACTCAAGCCGTGAAGGAGCTACCGCACCCGCACCCGCCCGTAGCGTTCGGGTTCTTGAACGTGAAGCCCGATCCCTGCATCGACGACACGTAGTCGATCGTGACGCCATTGATGTACTGCGCCGAGAATGGATCGACGAGGACGCGCCAACCGCCCTGATCCACCACGAAGTCGTCTTCGGCGGCCGCGTCTTCGATCAGCAGGCCGTACTTGAATCCGCTGCATCCGCCGGGCTGTACGCTCACCCGGAGGCCGCCCACGGTGGGATCGACCCCTTCCTGATCCATGAACTTCCTCACCTCGGTGCCGGCAACGTCGGTGACGGTTACCAGGACATCGGGCTGCTGGGTGGTGCTCATCAATGCCTCCAAGTCGTTGGGCGGCTTGTGCTCCCGCCCTTTGCTACCAGTAAAATATAGGGGCCCCCAGGTGGCGCTTCAAGCTGGGCCTGGCACGCCGGCCGCTACGCTATGGCCGGCCCCCGATCCCCCGCCGCCGCTCGTCGGCCGCCTCGCGCGCCACCACGGTCTCCACGGCGTCCGAGACCCTGATCCGCACGCCGCCGATGCGGGTGTTCGCCCGCGTCGGGTCCACCCGGTTGGTGAGCAGCACCACAAACAGGTCGCGGGCGGGATCGATCCAGATGGACGTCCCCGTGAAGCCGGTGTGCCCGAACGCCGAGGGCGACATGAAGTGCCCCGCCGAATTGGTGCCGTTCGGCTTCTCCCACCCGATGGCGCGGTTGGAGAGCGCGCGGTCCTGGATCGCGGTGAATTCGCGCTCGGTCTCCGGCGTGAACATCCGAACGGCGCCCAGCGCACCGCCGTTCAGGTACATCTCCGCGAACCGGGCCAGGTCGCGGCCGCTGCTGAATAGTCCGGCGTGCGCCGAGATGCCGCCCAGGTAGTATGCGCGCTCGTCGTGCACCTTGCCGCGGAGCTTGCCGCCGCGCAGCGGATCGACCTCGGTGGGCGCGATGCGTGGCCGCAGGGAGTCGGGCGGGTTGTACATCGTTTCGTCCATGCCCAGCGGGCCGAACACATGCCGCGCCAGGTAGCGGTCCAGCCGCTCGCCCGACACGCGTTCGACGACCTTGCCGGCCAGGTAGGCGCCGATGTCGCTGTACACGAATCGGGTGCCCGGGAGCGCCTCGAGCGGCTCGGCCATCATCAGCGCGGCGATGCTGTCGGCGTTGGTGGTGATCTTGTCGTACGCGCGAAACGCCGGCAGCCCCGACGTGTGGGTGAGCAGGTTGCGCACCGTCACGTCGGCTTTGTGAGGGCCCTGCCACTCGGGCAGGTAGCGCTGCACCGGGGCGTCCAACACCACCTTGCCTTCCTCGACCAACTGCATCATCGCCGACGTCATTCCCACCACCTTGGTGAGCGAGGCCAGGTCCCACATCGTGTGCTCGTCGGGGCGCGGCGACGGATCCCAGTCCAGATGGCCGGCGCCGTACTCGGCAAGGATGCCCGTGTGATCGCCCACCGCGGCGAACGCGCCCGGGAAGGCGCGCTCCCGCACGGCCGAGTCGAGGACGTTACGGAGGGTGTCGGCCAGGGCGTGGGCGAGCGCCGCGCGCGCGCTGGCTTCGGGGCGTGGCGCCTGGGCGGCGGCGGGCCGTGGGGCGGCGATCGCGAGGGTGAGAATGGCGACCAGCAGACTCTGCATTCGGGCACTCGTCATGCTCCAAGAATACGCGCCCGCGCGGCCCTGGGAAGCGGTGCCGGCGCGGTTGCTACAAGTCTGTGGACGGGATACTTTTAGCGGCCGGGGCGTCGCTCCGGCCGTTTTGCTTTTCGCCCCCGCCCCCGCCTGCGTTTCGTGCGGCGAGGCGTTCGCCGAGTGCTGCGTCTCGGAGCCGAATGAAGATCCTGCCGGACTGGCTCAAGAACGGATACCTGCGCCTCATCGATCCCGTCGCGGACTGGTGTGTGCGGCACGATGTGCATCCCAACACGATCACGGTGATCGGCACGGTCTGTACCGTGGCCGGTGGCGTGATCTACGGGACGGGGCACATCAGCTGGGGCGGATTCTTTCTGGGGCTCACCGCGCTGTTCGACGTGCTCGACGGAACGGTGGCTCGGCGGTCGGGCAGGACGTCCACGTTCGGCGCGTTTCTCGATTCCACGCTCGACCGGCTGGCCGACGGGTTCGTGCTCGGCGGCCTGGCGGTGTTCTATGCGCTCAACCAGGCGCACCATTCCTGGGCGAGCGTGCCGATGGTCGTGGTGTGCCTGCTGGGCCTCATCGGGGCGTTCCTGACGTCGTACACCAGGGCCCGGGCCGAGGCGTTGGGCATTGACGCGAAGGTCGGGATCCTGCAGCGTCCCGAGCGCGTGGTGCTGTTGTCGGTCCCGCAGGCGTTCTTCGGCCTCACGCTTCACGGCGTGGTACTCGCCGTCATCATCGTGATCCTCACCGTCACGGCGTGGATCACCGTTTACCAGCGCGTGGCGTGCGTGTATCACGCCACGACGCCCACGGACGCCAAGTCCTCCCCCGAGAGCGAAGGGCAGCACACGCTGCCGTCGCACCCGTTCGAGCCGCGTCCCTTGCTCAAAGGAGAATAACGTCGTGCAGGGTTCGTCATCCGACACGCGCACACCGCCACGTCCGGCCACCGGCAAGCTGGGCGTGCTCACGCCCGGTCTCGGGGCGGTGGCGACCACGTTCATGGCCGGCGTCGAGAGCATCCGACGCGGTTACTCGAAACCCATCGGCTCGCTCACCCAGATGGCGACGATCCGCCTCGGCAAGCGCACCGACAATCGCGCGCCGCTGATCAAGGACTTCGCGCCGCTCGCCTCGCTGGACGATCTGGTGTTCGGCGCCTGGGATCCGATCCCCGACGACGCGTACACCGCGGCCAAGAAGGCCGGCGTGCTCGAATCCGCTGATCTCGAACGGGTGGCCGATTTCCTCAAAGCCATCAAGCCGATGCCCGCGGTGTTCGACAACCACTACGTCACGCGCATCACCGGCGCCAACGTCAAGACGGGCAAGACCAAGCGCGACCTGGCCGAGCAGCTCCGCCAGGACATGCGCGACTTCAAGGCCAAGCACAACCTCGATCGGCTCGTGATCGTGTGGTGCGCGTCCACGGAGATCTTCATCCGGCCCGGCCCGCAGCACGCCACCGTGGAGCAGTTCGAGAAGGCCATGGAGCGCAACGACGAGGCCATCTCGCCGGCCATGCTCTACGCCTACGCGGCGATCATGGAGGGCATCCCGTACGCCAACGGCGCGCCCAATCTGGCCGTCGACACGCCGGCCCTGATCCAGCTCGCCAATGAGCGTGGCGTCCCGATCTCGGGCAAGGACTTCAAGACCGGCCAGACGTGGCTCAAGACCGTCATCGCGCCGGCCATCAAGGCGCGGATGCTCGGCCTTGCCGGCTGGTATTCCACCAACATCCTCGGCAATCGCGACGGCGAGGTGCTCGACGACCCGCAGTCGTTCAAGACCAAGGAAGAGTCCAAGCTCAGCGTGCTGCACACGATCCTGCAGCCCGAGCAGTACCCCGATCTGTACAAGGACTTCTCGCACGTCGTGCGCATCAATTACTACCCGCCGCGCGGCGACAACAAGGAAGGCTGGGACAACATCGACATCTTCGGGTGGATGGGCTACCCGATGCAGATCAAGGTGAACTTCCTCTGCCGCGATTCGATCCTCGCCGCGCCGATCGTGCTCGATCTCGCGCTGTTCTCCGACTTCGCCAGCCGCGCCGGCATGAAGGGCATCCAGGAATGGCTGAGCTTCTATTACAAGTCGCCGATGGCGGCGGCCGGCCTGCAGCCCGAACATGATCTGTTCATCCAGCAGACCAAGCTGAAGAACACGCTCCGCCACCTCATGGGCGAGGAGCAGATCACGCACCTCGGCCTGGAGTACTATCGATAGTGATGCGAATCGCGCGCGCGCTGCTCCTCGGGTTCGCCGTCACGGCCGCCGCATGTGGCGAGCCGCGCCGGCCGGTGCTGCACCTGCCGTCCAAGAGCTACGACTTCACCATCGAGCCCTCGGATATTCCGCCCCACGCGCGCGAGAGCATCACCTACAAGGTCACCGTCCTCGACCGCAAGACCCAGCAGCCCATCGACAACGGCGAGGGGCGGATCTTCGCCAACACCCGCGATGGGGCCAGTACGTGGGACGGCTTCGAGAACGGCCCGCAGGTGGGAACGTATTACGGCAAGCTGAATTTCGTGGTCGCCGGCCAGTGGGCCATGGCGATCCAATTCCGGCGCGATTCCCTGCATCCGCTCGAGCGCGTGGACTGGATGCAGGACGTGTTCAACGAACGGGCGGACTCCACTCCCTGATGCGACACTTCTACCGCAGTCACCTGGTTCCGGCGGACGTCCTCACGGCCGCGGATCGTTTCTTCCCCGAGCGCGGGCTGCAGAACACCGCCGCCCCCGCCCGGGCGCGCACGTTCAGCGGCCCCCTCGGCGCGCTGCGTCTCACCGTCAAGCCCGAGGGCGGCCACTACACGTTCGTCGAGGTCGAGACCGACCAGATGGGCGAGAGCCGGCTCGATCGCAACGTGAAGCGATTCTTCGTGTCGCTGCATCGCACCGAAGACCCACGGCACGTTCTTGAAGCGGCCTACTAGGGGAGGCGCGCCCACACCGCGCCGCGCGCCGCACCGGGTGGCCGCATGACGGCGCCGGAAGGGCCCCCGCTCGAATCCGGCCGCGCATGGCAGTATGTTGGCATAGGGTGCATCACGCTCTCCGGTGGCCTGTTCGGCGGCGGGATGCTCGGCGTGATGGCGGCCAAGATCTACGGCGCGGCGCGCCACTGTGTCGCCGACGCCAACACCGGAGCCCCCTGCGATTGGGGGAAATTCTGGCTCATCGGGGCGCTCGCCGGCGGAGTCCTGCTTCCGGCGATCGTCTTCTTCAAGCTCCGCCGCGGCCGGCTCGCGGCGGCGAAATCGGACCGAGGATGATCCCGTGGCACGCATAGACATCATCATGCCCCAGATGGGCGAATCGATCGCCGAGGGCACGCTCTCCAAATGGTTGAAGAAGGTCGGCGACGAGGTCAAACGCGACGAGCCGATCTTCGAAATCTCCACGGACAAGGTGGACGCCGAGATCCCGGCGCCCGCGGCCGGCGTGCTGGCCGAGATCATCGTCACCGAGGGACAGACGGTCCCCGTGCAGGCGGTGGTGGCGCGTCTCGAAACGGAAAAGGGCGCGGCCATCGCCGCCGCGCCGTCGGCGCTGGCTCCCGTGGTCGCTGCTCCCGCGGCGGTCCCCGCGGCTCCGAGCGCGCCGACCCCTGCGCCGGCTCCCGTTCCGGCGGCACCGGCACCGGCACCGGCACCGGCGCCGGCGTTCGCGGCCGGCAACGGCCACTCGCTCGAGGAGCGGCTGCGCACCAAGTCGTCGCCCCTCGTCCGCAAGATCGCGGCGGAGCACGGCATCGAGCTCGCCGCCATGCAGGGCTCCGGGATCGCCGGCCGCGTCACCAAGCGCGACATCGTGCAGTTCATGGACTCGGGCGCCGTCCAGCCCGCGGCTCGCGCGGCGATGCCCGCCCCGGGCGGCGCCGGCCTCGCCGCGGCCCCGATGCCCGAGCCATGGGCCGGCGACGTGGTCGAGCCGATGAGCAAGATGCGCGCCCTGATCAGCGAGCACATGGTGGTCTCGCGCCACACGTCCGCCCACGTGACGTCGATCATGGAAATGGACTTCACGCGCGTGGCGCGCATCCGTGCGGCGCGCCGGGCGGAGTTCGAGGCGGCTACCGGCCAGAAGCTCTCCTACATGCCGTTCATCATCAAGGCCACGGTGGATGCGTTGAAGGCGTTCCCGGTGGTGAATTCCTCCGTGGCCGGCACCAACGTCATCTACCGCAAGGCGATGAACATCGGCGTCGCGGTGGCGCTCGAATGGGGGCTGATCGTCCCCGTGATCCGGAACGCCGGCGACCTGTCGCTGAGCGGCCTGACCAGGGCGCTCAACGACCTCGCCGCCCGCGCCCGCGCCAAGCGGCTTGATCCGCGCGAGGTGCAGGACGGCACGTTCACGATCACCAACCCGGGCGTCTTCGGGTCGCTCACCGGCACGCCGATCATCAACCAGCCGCAGGTGGCGATCCTCTGCATCGGCGCGATCGAGAAGCGGCCCAAGGTGCTCACCGGGGCCGACGGCGAGGACGTGATCGCCATCCGCACCTGCTCGTATCTGTCGCTGTCGTTCGACCACCGCATCATCGACGGCGCCGTGGCCGATCAGTTCCTCGGTCATATCAAGCGCACGATCGAATCGTTTCCCGACACGGCACTCTGAGCATGCGGCGCGCCCTGACCGTCCAGCGCACGCTCATTCCTCCGCAGGATCGCAAGCGCTACGCCGACCGCCTCGCGCGGCGCAAAGAGTACTACGCCAAGGCCAACTGCCACTTCTGGGCGTTCGAGGAAGAGGCGCTGCCTGGGGCATTCCTCGAATTCTTCGAAGCGCCCGATGTCGAGACGTTGACCCGCGCCCACGCCGGCGCGCCCGACCCGATTCTCGATGCCGGCCGCATCTACATTGAAGTGGAGCTCCCCTAGATGCCCACCCGCACCCTGTCCGCGCACGGCAAGACCTGGCGCATCGTGCCCTCCGGCCGCGTCACGCAGTCCGACCACGACGAATTCGCGCTGCTCTTCATCGCCGGCGCCGGCGACGATCGCGAGGTCCGCGTCACCCGCTACTCGCCGCACGGCGCCCGCTCGCGCGAGCAGGCCCTGGCCGAGTTGAGCGACGCCGAGCTCCAGCAACTGTTCGGCTACTCCCAGCCCAGCTTCACGTCGCCCGAAGCCGACTACTCCGCGTGACGGCGCCGATCGGCGCCGCGGACGCGCCGCATCGTCCGGCGTTCATCGATCTGCATTCGCACTCCACCGCGTCGGACGGCTCCCGTCCTCCCGCCGACGTGATGGCCGCCGCGCGCGCGGCCGGCCTCGCCGCCATCGCCCTCACCGATCATGACACCGTCGCCGGAATCGCCGAGGCCGCCGAGGCCGCCGAGGCCCTCGGCGTGCGCCTGATCCCCGGCGTGGAGCTGAGCGCCGTCGAGGGCGATACCGAAACGCACCTGCTCGGGCTGCACCTCTCGCGGCTCTCCGAAATCGAAGACGGGCTCTCCGCGCTGCGCGATATGCGGCGCGTGCGCGCCGAGCGCATGGTGGCGCGGCTCAACGAGCTGGGCGTGCGGATCGGGGTACCGGCGGTGCTCGACCAGGCGGCCGGCGGCGCGATCGGGCGCCCGCACGTGGCCCGCGCCCTGGTGCAGGAAGGGTGGGCCACCGACGTCCGCGACGCCTTCGATCGATACCTCGGCAATGGGCGTCCCGCATTCGTGGCCAAGGACCGGCTGTCGATGGTGGACGCGATCGCGATGATCCATCGCGCCGGCGGCGTGGCCGTCGTCGCCCATCCCGGCCACGCCGGCACGCGTGAACGCCTCGAGACGCTGGCTGCCCAGGGACTGGACGGCGTCGAGGTGCTCCACCCCAGCCACAGCGCCGAAGACATCGCGCGCCTGCGAACGCTGGCCGACTTTCTGGGGTTAATCCCCAGTGGCGGGTCCGACTGGCACGGCGCCAGCGACGGCGCGCGGACCCTCGGGTCGATGCGGGTGCCGGAGGAATGGCTGGCCCTGCAGGAAGCGCGGGTGGCGCAGTTGGCCGTGCCGAGCGGATTGTAGCACCACTCCGGACGCTGGAGCGACGATGGAGCTGCACGGACGGACGGTGCTCGTCACCGGCGCCGGTCGGCGGGTGGGGCAGGCGATCGCCGTGGCCCTCGGCGCGCGCGGCATGCACGTGGCCGCGCACTATCACGGATCCGCGGACGGGGCCGACGAGACCGTCCGGCTGATCGAAGCGGCGGGCGGCACCGCCCATGCGCTGCGCGCCGACCTCGGCGATCCCGACGCCGCGCCGGCGCTCGTGTCGCAGGCCGTGGCCGCGCTGGGCGGGCTCGATGTGCTCGTGAACTCCGCTGCCGTCATGGAGCGCACGCCGTTCGGCGCCATCTCCGTGGCGCAGTGGGAGCGGATCTTCGCGCTCAACCTGCGCGCGCCGTTCTTCCTGTGCCAGGCGGCGGCGCCGCATCTCGCGGGCGCCCAGGGCGGCGGCGCGATCGTGAACATCGCCGATCTCGCGGCTTTCGAGACGTGGCCCGACTATATCCCGCACGGCCTGAGCAAGGGCGCCGTTGTGCACATGACCCGGTCGCTGGCCCGCGTCATGGCCCCCGCGGTGCGCGTCAACGCGGTCGCGCCCGGAACGGTGCTCCTGCCCGAAGGGTGGACGGCGCCCGAGGGCGAGGCGCTGCGGGCCACCACGCCCCTCCAGCGGCATGGCACGCCGGACGACGTGGTCCAGGCCGTGCTCTACCTGTTGCAGGCGGACTTCGTCACCGGCGAGACGATCGTCGTCGATGGCGGCCGGCGTGTCCGCCACTAATCCGCGGTTCGCGCCGCCGCAGCGCTTCGGCACGATCGTCGTTGTCGGCGGCGGCTGCTACGGCGGCTACTACGTGCGCCAACTGCGTCGCGCCGTGGACGCGGGCGCGGTGTTTTGCCGCGAGGTGGTGGTGGTGGACCGCGATGCCGACTGCGCCGTGGCGCGCGATCTCGCGCCCGGCGATCCGCTCGTGCGGGTGACGGTGGCGGAGTGGCGGGACTTCCTTGCCCGGCACCTGGGCGCGGCCGGCGATGCCGGCGAGTCGCAGGACGATGCGATCGTGCCGTCGCCGCTGATGCCGCACCTGCTGCGCGACTGGCTGGTGGACGCGGCGCGCCTCCGATGGCCCGCGCGTCCCGCGCGCGTGGCGGCGCTCCATGGTCCGCCGGCCGTGCCGTGGGAGCGCGCGGCGCCCGATGGCACGCACTACGTGAGCTTCGCCACCTGGACCTGTCCGATCAACTGCATCGAGCCGGCCGTGTGTCCCCACACCCGGGGACCGCGCGACTGGAGTCTGGCGCCGGCCATCCGCGACTACGCCGACGCGGAGCGCGCGGCCGGCCGTCCCGTGCTCGGACCGTTCCTGTTCCGGTGCACGCACCGCGCGTACGGCGTCGGGATGATCGACGTGCGGGACGTGCTCGCGGCCGACCGGGCCGTGCGCGACGCCGGGGCGGGGAACCGCCCGGTGGATGCGCTCGTGGGCACGGTCTCGCATTGCCACGGCGCGCTCAGCCGCGTGGTGATCGCCCCGACGCCGGATGCGGCGAACGGCTGATCGGAGCGGCCGGGGCCTGTGCGCACGGTTCCCAACGCCCGTGCTTCTGGCGAGATTCCAAGGCAGCGAAACATCGCGCGCGGTCACGCGCGCCTAAATAAAGAGAGGGATCGCTGTGGCACAGACCCACGAGTATGAGGTCGTGATCATCGGCGCCGGCCCCGCGGGCATGTGCGCCGGAATGTACGCCGGCCGCGGCATGCTGAAAGCGGTGGTGCTCGAGCGCGGCGCGCCGGGCGGAGAGTTGCTCAACACGGAAATGATCGAGGACTATCCGGGTTTCGAGCACATCCTCGGGCACGAGCTCGCGCAGAAATTCGCCGATCACGCCACCAAGTTCGGCGCCGATATCCAGACCGGTGTCGTCGTCACGTCCATCAAGAAGCGTGAGGACGGCCTGTTCGACACCACCACCGAGGGCGGCGACGTCTACGTCTCGCCCACCGTCATCGTCACGGCCGGCGGAACGCCGGTGCGACTCGGCGTCCCCGGCGAACTGGAATACGCCGGCAAGGGCGTGTCGTATTGCGCGGTGTGCGACGGCGCCTTCTTCCGCGGGCACACCATCGCCGTGGTCGGTGGCGGCGATGCGGCGGTGGAGGAGGCCGATTATCTCACCCGTTACGCCGAGAAGGTGTATCTGGTGCATCGCCGCGCCGAACTGCGCGCCTCCAAGCTCCTCCAGGAGCGCGCGTTCGAGAACCCGAAAATCGAATTCATCTGGAACACCGTGGTCGAGCGAGCAGTGGGCGACGACCAGGGGTTGCTCCATCACCTCGCGCTGCGCGACCTGATCACCGGCGAGCGCCGGGACCTCGCGGTCACCGGGCTCTTCATCTTCGTCGGCTTCCGGCCCAACACCGGCGTCATCGCCGATCACGTGGACCATGACGAGATGGGCTACCTGCGCACCGACTGGAATATGCAGACGTCCATTCCGGGACTGTTTGCGGCCGGTGATGTGCGCGTGCAGCTCACGCGCCAGGTCACGACCGCGGTGGGCGACGCGACCACGGCTGCCATCGCGGCCGAGAAGTACCTCAAGGCGCGCGCCGACGTGGCCAAGCCAGTCGGCGCCGCGTGAACGCCGCGGGGCGGCCATGAAGATCAGTGCCGAGACGGTCGGCCCGTTCCAGGAGAACAGCTACCTCGTGGTGGACGAGGAGGCCGGGCGCGCCGTCCTCATCGACCCCGGCGACGAACCGCTCCGGCTGCTCGAGTTGATCGCCCGCTCGGGCGCCCGGCTCGATGCGATCTGGCTCACGCACGCCCACCTCGACCACGTGGGGGCCATCAACGGCGTGCGCCGGGCGCATCCGGTGCCGGTGTACCTGCATCCGCTCGACCGTCCGCTCTACGATCGGGCCGCCGAGATCGCGGTGCTGTACGGGATCCCGTTCGAACAGCCCGATCCCCCCGACCGCGAGTTGGCCGACGGCGCGGTGATGACGGTGGGGGCGCTCCGGTTCGAGGTGTTGCACACGCCGGGCCATGCGCCCGGCCACGTGATCTTCCACGGACACGGCGTCATCCTCGGCGGCGACCTGCTGTTCCGCGGGTCCGTGGGGCGCACCGACCTGCCGTTCAGCAGCGCGCCCGACATGGAAGCATCGCTCGCCCGCGTGAGCGCGCTGCCGGCCGGAACCATCGTGCATCCCGGCCATGGGCCGGCCACCACCATCGCCGAAGAGCTCGAGACCAATCCGTTCCTCAACGGGACGGCGATGCCGGTGCGCCGATGACCCTCACGCGCCGTGGCGCCGGGCTCTGGCAGGTGGTGTTGACCTCCCTCTGGCTGGGGGCCACGGTGCTGTTCGCGGCCGCGGTGGCGCCGGCCGCGTTCGCGGCGCTCCCCACCCGCACGCTGGCGGGCGACCTCGTGGGCCGTGTCCTCCCCGTGGTGTTCTGGTCGGGCATGGCGCTGTTCGCCGCGGTCGTGCTGCTCGGCGTGCGCGCCGACGCGCGGTCGCGGCTCAAGCCGCGCATCCTCGCCGCCGCCCTCGGCGGCGCGTCGTGCATGATCGCCCAGCTCGTCGTCGATTCGTGGATCGCGCGCGTGCGCGTTCGCATCCACGGTCCCGTCGATGCGCTCGCCGTCACCGACCCGCTGCGCATCGCGTTCGGCCAGTTGCACGCGCTGAGCGTGGTGCTGCTCGGCATCGCCATGGTGTCCGCTGCCGTCGTGCTTGGCGTCGCCGTGCGCGACCTGCATTCGGCGCCGTGACCGCGCCGCTCATCCTCGTGTTCATTCCTCTCATCCGCTCGCGACTCCTCCCATGACTTCCGCGACTCGTTCCGAAAAGGATCCGCTCGGCCCGCTCGATGTGCCGGCCGATGCCTACTATGGCGTGCAGACGCAGCGCGCCCTGCAGAACTTCCCGATCAGCGGCCTCAAGCCGCTGCGCGAGTTCGTCCGCGCCGTGATCTGGATCAAGAAGGCCGCCGCGCTCACGCACAAGCAGACCGGGCGGCTCGACGCCAGGCTCGCCGACGCGATCGTCGCCGCCGCCGATGAGGTGCTGGCCGGCGCGCACGACGCGCACTTCGTGGTCGACGTGTACCAGGCCGGCGCCGGCACGTCGCACAACATGAATTGCAACGAGGTGCTGGCCAATCGGGCCAACGAGCTCCTGGGCGGCAAGCGGGGCGAGTACAAGCCCGTGCATCCCAACGATCACGTCAACATGGCGCAGTCCACCAACGACGTGATCCCCACGGCAATCCGTCTCGGCGGGCTCGACCTGCTGCAACCGCTCGATCGCGCGTTCGGCGCGCTGCGCGACGCCCTCGCCGCCAAGGGCCGTGAGTTCGACGACGTGCTCAAGTCGGGGCGCACCCATCTCCAGGACGCGATGCCGATCCGCCTCGGGCAGGAGTTCGCGGCGTATGCCGGGACCATCGAGCGCAATCTGGCGCGCGTCCGTCAGTCGGCGGACTACCTGCGCGACCTCGGCATCGGCGGCAGCGCCGTGGGCACCGGCGTGAACGTGGAGCCGGAGTATCCGGCGCTCATGCACACGTACCTCGAGCAGGTGACGGGGCTCGACCTGCGCGTGGGCGCGGATCGCATCCAGCTCATGCAGAGCATGGGCGACGCCGCCGCGTTCTCCGCGGCCATCAAGGTGCTGGCGCTCGACCTCAGCAAGATCGCCAGCGACCTGCGCCTCATGGTGAGCGGTCCGCGCACCGGCCTCGACGAGATCGTGCTCCCGGCCGTGCAGCCCGGTTCCTCGATCATGCCCGGGAAGATCAATCCCTCGGTGGCCGAGATGGTCAATCAGGTGTGCTTCCAGGTGGTGGGCAACGACGCCTGCGTGGCCGCGGCCGCCGAGCACGGCCAGCTCGAACTCAACGTCATGATGCCGGTGATCGCGCACAACCTGATGTTCTCGATGATCATCCTCACCAACGCCGCCACGGTGCTCACCGAGCGGTGCGTCATCGGCATCGAGGCCAACCGCGCGCAGTGCGAGTACTGGCTCGAGCGCTCGGCCGCGCTCGCCACCGCTCTGGCGCCGCAGATCGGATATGCCAAGGCCGCCGAGATCAGCAAGCGGTCGGTCAAGGAGAACGTGCTCATCCGGGCCCTCGTCGAGCGCGAGAAGGTCCTGCCGCCCGAGGCGATCGCCGAAGCGCTCGACATGCGCAAGATGACCGAAATCGGCGTTCCAGGCGGCAAGCACGGGGGGGCGTGACCGCCCCCCGGGCCGGATTCCCTCTTTCCCCCTCCATGCCCCCGCATTAAGCTCCATTTATGCGTATAACCACCTTGGCCGAATACGGCGTGATCTGCGCGCTCCACCTGGCAAAGCGCAGCGATGATGGGCCGGTCACGGGTCGCGAGATCGCGGCCACCGAACGGCTGCCGGTGGACTATGTGGAGCAGATCCTGCTGCGGCTCAGGCGGGCCGACATCGTGAAGAGCACGCGCGGGGCACGCGGCGGGTATGCGCTGGCCCACCCGCCGGAGGAGATTACCGTGCGCGACGTGATCGCCGCCTCGGAACTCACCACCTTCGACCTCCACTGCGTGTCGCATCCGGTGGAGGAGGCGCGCTGTTCCGCGTCGCACGAGTGCAGCATCCGCCCCGTGTGGCTCATGCTGCAGCAGAAGATCGACGAGGTGCTCGAGGGCGTGCGGTTGTCCGATCTGCTCCACGAGGAAGGCGAGGTGCGCATCCGCGTGGGACTCGGCCCCGTCATCGAGGCCGAGATCGGTCGCGGCCTGCCCGTTCTCCAGAGCTTCTGAGCGCGTTCGCGCCGCGCGTTCGGTCCATGCCGATCTTCGGACGGTGGCGAGCCGAGCGAAAACTGCACGAGCGCGCGGAACGGTTCGTGGCCGGGCTACTCGTCGAACCCGACGACGCCGATGTCTCGTGGTTGGCCGAGTGCGCCACCCGCGGCGACCGGGATCACGCGGCCTGGGAACTCCGCTACGCGCGCCGCGCGCTCGGCCTGGTGAGCGCCCAGCGTGACGCGCTGGACGACCGGACCGGCGCTGTCGTGGCGCATGCCATGGCCGCGGCGTTCGCGCGCGATCGGGGCATCGACCGCGATCGCCTGGAACTCTCCCAGCGCCAGTTCAACGCGCGGTTGAGCGCCTACCGCGACGCCGTCGGTGCCCGCGTGAACGCGGCCACGCCCGCCCGCCTCGGGCGCACCCTGCTCGCATTCTCGGGCGGTTCGTTTCGCGAGATCGACGCCAACGTGGAACGGGCGGGCGACCTCCTGGCGCGTGATCTCGCCGCGGCCAACGCGTCGCTGCGGGAGCAATTCGGCACCGCCACCCTGCCCGAACACGTGCCGCCGTCGGCGATCGACCGCCGCTGACCCACCAGACGGCACGAGGGGGCTGTTCCGGAAGGAACAGCCCCCTCGCGATCCTGGAGTGCCGAAGGCGGGACTCGAACCCGCACGGGCTTGCACCCACTGGCTCCTGAAGCCAGCGCGTCTACCAGTTCCACCACTTCGGCGTGAACGCGGATATTATTGACGGCTGAACATGAAGTCAACGAACGAAGCCAACGACACCATCCCGATCGCGCGAAACAAGCGCGCGCGCTACGACTACCACATCCTCGAGACGTGGGAGGCGGGGCTCGTGCTGACCGGCACCGAAGTCAAGTCCCTGCGCGACGGGAAGGCCCAGATCACCGACGCCTACGGGATCGTCAAGGACGGCGAGGTCTATCTCCTCAACCTGCATATTTCGCCCTATAAACAGGGCAGTTACAACAACCACGAGCCCACCCGAACGCGCAAGCTGTTGCTCCACAAGCGTCAAATCCGTCGTTTGATCGGGGCGGTGGAGCGCGAGGGTCTCACGCTCGTCCCGCTCGATCTGTATTTCAAGAACGGAGTGGCGAAAGTGACGATGGCTCTGGGCAAGGGAAAGAAGGTGCACGACAAGCGGGATACCGAGCGCACGCGGGACGCCGAGCGCGAGATGGCCCGCGTGGGGCGGGGACGATGATCGCCCTCGCGTTCGCGGCCTTCCAGATGGCGGCCGCGGCGCCGGTGCGCGACGTGCCGGCCCGACCCCGGCACGCACTGGCGGGCCACGTCGTGGAGGTCGGCGCGCATCCGCGCCTGGAGGGCGACGTCCGGCGCACCGTGGTCGTGGACGCCGGCCACGGCGGGCCCGACAACGGCATGAGCGGTCCGGTGGGCGCCGTCCACAAGATCTACGAGAAGAACATCACGCTGCAGGTGGCGCTCAAGCTCGGCGCCGCGCTCAAGGCGCGCGGCGTGCACGTGGTGTACACCCGCACCACCGACACCCTCATCGCCCTCGGCGACCGCGGCCGGATCGCCAACCAGGCGGGCGGCGACCTGTTCATCTCGATCCACGTCAACGCCGCCAATCCCAACTGGAAGGATCCGGGCGCGGCCCGCGGATACGAGACGTATTTCCTGTCCGAGGCCAAGACCGAGGACGCCCGCCGCGTGGAAAAGATGGAAAACGCGTCGGTGCGCTTCGAGACCGGGCCTGCGGTCTCCAGGGACGACCCGCTCAGCTTCATCCTCAGCGACATGCAGCAGAACGAGCACCTCCGCGAGTCCATGAAGCTGGCCGATTCCGTCCAGGCGCACCTCGGCGGCGTCGAGCCCGGTCCGAGCCGCGGTGTGAAGCAGGCCGGGTTCATGGTGCTCGTGACGGCGTACATGCCGGCCGTCCTCGTCGAGATCGGTTTCGGCACCAATCGCCAGGACGCCGCGTTCATCAGCGATCCGTCCAAGCAGTCCGAGATCGCCGACTCGATCGCGGACGCCGCCGTGGACTACCTCAACGCGTACTGGGGCAGTGTGCGAGGCGTGGCCAACCGCGTGAACGGCGGCAATCCATGACCTCGGCGTCCGCGCTCCGCGTTCGCGTTGCCGGACTCGATTTCCAGAATCCCATCCTTCTCGCCGCCGGCACGGCCGGCTACGGCCATGAATTGGCCGGCGTGATGGATCTTGCCGCACTGGGCGGGCTCGTGACCAAGGCCGTGAGCCGCGCGCCGCGCGAGGGAGCGCCACCGCCGCGCGTGGCCGAGTTCGACGGCGGGATGATCAACGCCGTGGGGCTCGCCAATCCCGGGGTGGACGAGGTGTGCCGCGCGCACCTGCCATGGCTCGCGGCGTCGCTGCCGGCCACGCGCAAGCTCGTGAACGTGGTCGGATTCGACGTCGACGAATTCGCCGACGTCGTGCGACGATTGGAGGACTGCGAGCCGGCCGCGGGCGCGATCGACGGCTACGAACTCAACGTGAGCTGCCCGAACACCAAGGCCGGCGGCATGGAATTCGGCGCCGACGACGCGGCGCTCCGGGCGGTGGTCGCGGGCGTGCGCCGCGCCACCGCACGGCCCGTATTCGCCAAGCTCTCGCCCGCGCTGCCCGACATCGCGCGCACGGCGCGGGTGGCCGTGGACGCCGGCGCCGATGGGATCACCGTGGTGAACACCATCCCGGGGCTCGTCGTGGACGTCGAGGCCAGGCGTCCGGCGCTCGGGTTCGGCACGGGCGGCGTGAGCGGGAGCGCCATCCTGCCGGTGGGCGTGCTCGCCACGTGGAAGGTGACCCGGGCCGTGTCCGTGCCGGTGATCGGGTTGGGTGGCGTGCGGACGGCCGGCGACGCGCTGCAGTACCTCATGGCCGGCGCATCGCTCGTCGGCATGGGCACGGCGGCGCTGCGCGATCCACGGCAGCCGGAGCGCGTGGTGCGCGACCTGGCGCGGTGGTGCGCTGCGCACGCGGTGCGCGATCTGGCAACCATTCGCGGGAGCCTCATATGGCCGGCGTGACCACGCCCATCGTCGCCCTCGACGTGCCGACGCTGGCGGCCGCGTTGGCGCTGGCCGACGAACTCGACGGGCTGTGCGGCTTCTACAAGGTGGGGCTGGAGCTGTTCACTGCCGAGGGGCCGCGGGTGGTCCGGACGCTGCTCGATCGCGGCGCCGACGTGTTTCTCGATCTCAAGCTGCACGACATTCCCAACACCGTGCGCGGCGCGGTGGAGCGGGCGGCGGCCCATGGCGTTCGCCTCGTCACGGTACACGCGTCGGGTGGGCGGGCGATGCTGGAGGCGGCGCAGCGGGGGGCCGGCGATTCGGGTGCGCACTGCGAACTCCTGGCCGTCACCGTGCTGACCTCGCTCGATGCGCCTGCGCTCGCGGCGGCCTGGGGGCGGGCGGACGGACCGGCGCCGCTCGACGTGCTGGCGGAGGTGCTGCGGCTCGCCGGCGATGCGGCGGGCGCCGGGCTGCACGGCGTGGTGTGCGGCGGCCCCGAGGCCGCGGCGGTGCGCGCGCGGTTCGGGGGAAGCCTGGCCACGCTGGTGCCGGGGGTCCGGCTGGCGGGGGCCGGGGCGCAGGATCAGGCGCGCGTGGTGACGCCGGCTGAGGCGGCTCGGGCCGGCGCGTCGTACGTGGTTCTGGGGCGTACCGTGACGGCCGCGGCCGACCGCCGGGGGGCCCTGGAACGGGTGCTCGCCGAGCTCCGGAGCGTGGGCGCGTCGTGAGCCTGTTGCGGGCGGATGGGGACGCGCATTTACGGTGCGTGTCCGGCTTGCGTCAAGTTGAGGCCCCGGTTACTGTTAAGGTCTGGCTGGAATTCCTTTAGAATCTGTTTCTGTCGGGACCGGAGCTTTCGTGAAAGTACGCAGCAGCGTGAAGCCGATCTGCGAGCACTGCAAGGTGGTCAAGCGGAATGGCGTGATCCGCATCATCTGCAAGCGCAACCCTAAGCATAAGCAGCGGCAAGGCTAATCCATGGCGCGCATCAGTGGCGTCGATCTCCCTCGCGACAAGAAGGTCGAGATCGGCTTGAGCTACATCTACGGCATCGGGCGGAAGCACGCGGCCGAGATCATCCAGAAGGCAGGCGTGGACGGATCGCTGCGCATTCGCGATCTGTCGGACGCCGACGTCAACAAGCTGCGCCAGGTGATCGAGCGCGACTACAAGGTGGAAGGCGCGCTGCGGACCGAGGTGGCCATGAACATCAAGCGATTGATGGACATCGGCTCCTATCGGGGCGTGCGTCATCGCCGCGGTCTGCCGGTGCGTGGTCAGCGGACGCACACCAATGCCCGCACCAAGAAGGGCCCCCGCCGCGCGATCGCCGGCAAGAAGAAGGTAACCAAGTAATCCTATGGCCACTGGCAAGAAGTCCAAGCGCGTCGTGGAGGCGGAAGGCATCGCCCACGTGAACGCGACGTTCAACAATACGATGGTCACCATCACCGACATGCACGGGAACGCGGTGTCCTGGGGCTCGTCGGGCAAGGCCGGGTTCAAGGGCTCCAAGAAGAGCACGCCGTTCGCGGCGACCGTCGCGTCCGAGCAGTGCGCGCGCGAGGCCCTCAGCCTCGGCGTCAAGCGGGTGCACGTGCGCGTGCAGGGACCGGGGAGCGGGCGCGAGTCCGCCATCCAGGCGCTGGCGTCGGCGGGCCTGCAGGTCAAGTCGATCAAGGACGTGACGCCGATTCCGCACAACGGCTGCCGTCCGCCAAAGCGCCGGAGAGTCTGAGCCATGAGTCGGTATCTGGGAGCGAGCTGCAAGCTGTGCCGGCGGGAGGGGACCAAACTCTTCCTCAAGGGCACCAAGTGCTTCACCGAGAAGTGCCCCGTCGAGCGGCGCCCGTATGCGCCCGGCCAGCACGGGCAGAGCACGGCGCGCCGGCGCAAGGCGTCGGAATACGCCAAGCAGCTGCGCGAGAAGCAGAAGATCAAGCGCATGTACGGGCTGGGCGAGCAGCAGTTCCGGAACATCTTCGAGAGGGTGTCGAGCCTTCCCGGCGTGACCGGACACAACCTGCTGGCCAACCTCGAGAGCCGGTTGGACAACCTCGTGTATCGGATGGGGTTCGCGCCCAGCCGCAAGGCGGCGCGCCAACTCATCCGGCATCGCCACATCGAGGTCAACGGCCGCACGGTGGACGTGGCCAGCTACGTGGCCCAGCCTGGCGAAGAGATCCGCGTCCGCGAGAAGTCGCGCGAGATCGTCGCCGTGCAGGCGGCGTTGGAGCAGTCGGGCCGCGGCGGCGCGCTGTCCTGGCTCGCCGTGGACAAGGGCACGTTCAGCGGCCGGATGCTCGAGCGTCCCACCCGGCCGAACATCCCGATCGCGGCGCAGGAGCAGCTCGTGGTCGAGTTGTACTCCAAGTAACGCGGTCGGACAGTAGGGGTGTAGGACAGTAGGACTGAATAACTGCCCAACGGTTGCTGTCTCACCCTCCTACTCTCCTACCCTCCTACCCTCCTACGGGGCGGTGCGGTGGGTGGGGAGGAGAGGGGCGGTGCGGTGTGGTGCAGTGCAATGGGTCGGGACCCTAACTCCCATTCGAGCTTGCCGCGCGTTAGGGGCGGGGCAGGGCGACACCGGGGTCACCCGGTCGGACCAAGGACACACACGATAATGGCCAACACGATCGATCTTCGCGGACTCGTCCGCCCGCAGCTCGTCGAATCGACGACGCGCGATGATAATCCCAACGTTGCCGAGTTCCGTCTGCAGCCGCTCGAGCGCGGCTTCGGGCACACCCTCGGCAACGCCATGCGGCGCATGCTGCTGTCCTCCCTGCGCGGCTCCGCCGTCTGGGCGTTCCGCATCGACGGCGTCGTGCACGAACATCAGACCATCTCGGGCGTGGTCGAGGACGTCCACCAGATCATCGGCAACCTCAAGACGCTCACGCTGGTGCTCGACGAGGACGTCGAAGAGGCCGTGGTGCACATCGCCAAGTCCAAGGCGGGCGTGGTCACGGCGGCCGACATCCAGTCGGCCAGCGGCGTGCGGGTCATCGACCAGTCGCACCACATCCTCACGCTGCAGGATGACCGCGACCTGACGATGGATCTGTACGTCAACAAGGGTCGTGGCTACCTCGAGGCCGACCAGCATCCGCTGGACCGCGGCCGTCCGGTGGATCTGGTGCGCATCGACGCGATCTACAACCCCGTCCGCCGGGCCAACTTCTCGGTGGCCGAGACCCGCGTGGGCCAGCGCACCGACTACGATCGGCTCACGCTGACGGTGGAGACCAACGGCACGATCTCCCCCGCCGAGGCGGTGAGCTACGCGGCCGCGCTCGCGCAGTCGCACTTCCAGTACTTCGTGGACTTCGGCTCGCACACGTCGGCCCCGTTGGGAGAGAGTTCCGAGTCCAGCGACGGCGACGCCACGCGCATGGCCCAGCTGCTCAAGACGCCCATCGACGACCTCGAGTTGTCGGTGCGCTCGGTGAACTCGCTCAAGAATTCCAGCATTCGCTCGCTCGGCGACCTCGTGCGCCAGACCGAGAGTCAGATTCTGCAGGTGAAGAACTTCGGCAAGAAGTCGCTCCAGGAGATCGCCGATCTGCTCGAGCGTGAAGGACTGAATTTCGGGATGCGGTTTGAAGAGAACGGCGAAGGGGTGCGGGTGCTCGATTGGGGCACGCCACCGAGCCGGGCCGCCGCGGCGGCGCCCGACGACATGGAGGAGTAGGCAATGCGGCATGCCAAGGCGGGGCGCGCGCTGCGCAGAACCAGCGAGCAGAAGCTCTCCCTGATGCGGAATCTCGCGACCTCGCTCATCGAGCAGGGCGCGATCGAAACGACCGAAGCGAAGGCCAAGGAACTGCGGCCCTTCGTCGAGAAGCTGATCACCAAGGCCAAGACCGGCACGCTCCACGCGCGCCGCCTGGCCGGCCGTGACATTCACAAGCGGGCGGCGGCGGACAAGCTGTTCCAGGAACTGGGACCGCGGTTCGCCAAGCGTCCCGGCGGGTACACGCGCATTCTCAAGACCGGCCACCGCAAGGGTGACGGCGCCGAGATGGCGCGCATCGAGCTGATGGAGGGCTGATCCCATGGCTATCGCGAGACATCGCTGCTACAGCTGCGACAAGGGCGTGGCGTTCGGAAATAACGTGTCCCACGCCAACAACAAGACGCGCCGTACCTGGAAGCCCAACCTCCAGGTCATGCGCATCGTCGGGCCCGAGGGCAAGATCATCAAGGTCAAGGTCTGCACGCGCTGCCTGCATGCGGGCAAGCTCAAGCGGGCCCCGCGCGGTCGGGCCGCCTGACGCGTGGTGTCGCACGCTGCGATGAGGGGGGAGCGCACCGCGGCTCCCCCTTTTTTCTTCATCCCTGAACTTCCTTCCACGACTGGCCCGCTTCGCCCATGCCTACCGCGCTGATTTCCGGCATCACCGGACAGGATGGCTCCTACCTCGCCGAGTTCCTGCTCGACAAGGGCTACCGCGTCCTCGGGATCGTCCGCCGCAGCTCCACCACGCCCTATGAGCGCATCGCGCACCTGATCGACCGCGTCGAGCTCGTCTCCGCCGACCTCCTCGACCAGAGCTCGCTCACCGACGTCGTGGGCGACTCCCAGCCGGACGAGGTGTACAACCTCGCCGCCCAGAGCTTCGTCCAGACGTCATGGACCCAGCCCGTGCTCACCGGCGAGTTCACGGCCCTCGGCGTCACGCGCATGCTCGAGGCGGTCAAGAAAGCCGCCCCCAAGGCCCGGTTCTACCAGGCCAGCTCCAGCGAGATGTTCGGCAAGGTCGTGGAGTCGCCGCAGACCGAGACCACGCCGTTCTATCCGCGCAGCCCCTACGGCGTGGCCAAGGTGTACGGCCACTGGATCACGGTGAACTACCGCGAGAGCTACAACCTGTTCGCCGTCTCGGGCATCCTGTTCAACCACGAGAGTCCGCGGCGCGGCCTCGAGTTCGTGACCCGCAAGGTCACCGACGGCGCGGTGCGCATCAAGCTCGGCGCGGCCAAGGAGCTGCGGTTGGGCAACCTCGAGTCGCGCCGCGACTGGGGCTACGCCGGCGACTACGTGGACGCCATGTGGCGCATGCTCCAGCGGGACACGCCCGAGGACTACGTGATCGGCACCGGGCACACCTGGTCGGTGCGGCAGCTCTGCGAGACGGCGTTCCGCTGCGTGGACCTCGACTACCGCGACTACGTGGTGCAGGACGAACGGTTCTTCCGCCCGGCGGAGGTGGATCTCCTGGTCGCCGATCCGGACAAGGCGCGACGCGACCTGGGCTGGGAGCCGCGCGTGGGCTTCGAGGAACTGATCGAGATGATGGTCCGGGCCGACATGGACCGGCACGCGCCTCCCGGGCGGAAGTGACCAGGCGCGCGCTCGTCACGGGGGGCGGCGGGTTCGTCGGCCAATGGATCGCCCGGGCGATGCTGGCTCAGGGCTGGGAGGTCCATTCCGCCGGCGTCGGCGCTCCGGCGTCGCGGATCCTCGACGCCGCCGAGCGGGCCCGGATCCAGTGGATCACGATGGACATCCGGTCGCGGCAGGACGTGGCGGCGGCGCTGGACCTCAGCCAGCCCGACGCGATCGTCCATCTGGCCGGCATCAGTTACCTCCCCAGCGCGGCCGACGCGCCCGCCGAAGCGTATACGGTCAACGTCGTGGGCGCTGTGACGCTGCTGTCCGAGGTCGCGCGGCGCCTCCGGAGCGGCGGCCTCGACCCCCGGGTGCTGGTGGCCGGGAGCGCCCAGCAGTACGGCCGCCACGACGCCGCCGAGCTCCCGCTGGGAGAGCAGGCCGAACAGCGGCCGCTCACCGTGTACGCGGCGTCCAAGGCGGCCCAGGAGGTGGCGGCCCTGCAGGCGTTCCGGGCCGACGGCGTGCGTGTGATCGCCACCCGCAGCTTCAATCATTCGGGCGTGGGGCACGACGAGCACTTCCTGTTGCCGGCCCTCGTGCGCCGGGCCCTGGCCATCCGGCGGGGCGAGCGCGCCGCGATCCACATCGGCAACGGGGAGACGATTCGTGACTATCTTCACGTGACCGATGTGGTGGACGCCTATCTGGGGCTGCTCGACCGCGGGACGCCGGGCGAAGCGTACAACGTGTGCAGCGGGGAGGGGACCCGGGTGCGCGCGTTGGCCGAACGGGTGCTGGATCGGGCCGGCGTGAGCGCCGAGATTTCCAGCGATCCCTCGCTGCAGCGCTCGGGCGACGTGCCGGCCCTGGTGGGCAACCCGGACAAGCTCACGCGGGCCACCGGCTGGCGTCCCCACCGCACGCGCGACGACATCATCGACGACCTCCTCCATGCCGCGACGCTCTGATCTCCACCGCATCCTCGTCATTGGTTCCGGCCCGATCGTCATCGGGCAGGGAGCCGAGTTCGACTACTCCGGCACGCAGGCCGCCAAGGCGCTGAAGGAAGAGGGGTACGAGGTCATCCTCGTGAACTCCAATCCGGCCACGATCATGACCGACCCCGAGGTCGCCGATCGCACGTACATCGAGCCGGTGACGCCGGAGTTCGTGGAGATGATCATCGAGCGCGAGAAGCCCGACGCGCTCCTGCCGACGATGGGTGGGCAGACCGCGCTCAACGTGGCGATGGCCCTCGCCGAGTCGGGCGTGCTCGCCAAGCACGGCGTGGAGCTGATCGGCGCCAAGCAGCGCGCGATTGCGATCGCCGAGGACCGCAAGCTGTTCGGCGAGGCGATGGCGCGGATCGGGCTCGCCGTGGCCCCGGGCGGAATCGCGACCACGCTCGACGAAGCGCTGGCGCTCGTCGAGGCCACCGGCTTCCCGGCGATCATCCGGCCGTCGTTCACCCTCGGCGGCACTGGGGGCGGCATCGCCTACAACCGCGACGAGTTCGAGGACATCGTGCGCCGCGGGCTCGACGAATCGCCCTATACGCAGGTGCTCATCGAGCGGAGCGTGATCGGCTGGAAGGAGTTCGAACTCGAGGTGATGCGCGATCACGCCGACAGCGTGGTGATCGTGTGTTCGATCGAGAACATCGACCCGATGGGCGTCCACACCGGCGACTCGATCACCGTGGCGCCGGCGATGACGCTCACCGATCGCGAGTATCAGGTGATGCGCGACGCGGCCGTGGCGATCATCCGCGAGGTGGGCGTCGAGGCGGGCGGGTGCAACATCCAGTTCGCGGTGAATCCGCGCGACGGCGAGATGCTGGTCATCGAGATGAATCCGCGCGTGTCGCGTTCGTCGGCGCTGGCGTCGAAGGCCACGGGATTCCCGATCGCGCGCATCGGCGCCAAGCTCGCCGTGGGCTACCGGCTGGAGGAGATCCCCAACGATATCACCAAGACGACGCCGGCATCGTTCGAGCCGGTGCTGGACTACGTCGTGGTGAAGATCCCGCGGTTCGCCTTCGAGAAGTTCCCGGCCGCCAATCCGTATCTCACCACGCAGATGAAGTCGGTGGGCGAAGCGATGGCGATCGGGCGCACGTTCAAGGAGGCGTTCCAGAAGGGGCTGCGGGCGCTCGAGACGGGGCGCCCCGGGTGGACGGTCGGGGCGCGGCCGGTGGACGACCGCCTGGCCGACGAGAGCGACGCCGCGCTCGCGGGGGCGCTGCGCCAGCCGACGCCGGAGCGCGTCTTCCAGGTGAAGCGCGCCTTCCTGCGCGGCATGTCGGTGGCCGACGTGGCCGAACTCACGGCGATCGATCCCTGGTTCCTCCACCAGATGCACGAGCTGGTCGAGGCGGAACGCTGGTACACGGGCCTCGCGGCGCCGGGCGCGTTCGAACTGCGGCGCATGAAGCGCATGGGCTTCTCCGACCGTCAGCTCGGGGCGTTGCGCGGCGAGACCGAGAGCGACGTGCGGGCGCGGCGGTGGGCCCTCGGCATCCGGCCGTCGTACAAGATGGTGGATACCTGCGCCGGCGAATTCCCGTCGTCCACGCCGTACCTGTACAGCAGCTACGACGAGGAGACCGAAGCGCCGCGCAGCGGGCGCCGTTCGGTGGTGATCCTGGGCAGCGGGCCCAACCGCATCGGCCAGGGCGTGGAGTTCGACTACTGCTGCGTGCGCGCCGTGATGGCGCTGCGCGAGCAGGGGTACGAGACGATCATGATCAACTCGAACCCCGAGACCGTCTCCACCGACTTCGACACCTCGGACAAACTGTACTTCGAGCCGCTGACCCTGGAGGACGTGCTCGAGATCGTGCAGCGCGAGCAGCCGGAGGGGGTGATCGTCCAACTGGGCGGTCAGACCCCGCTCAAGCTCACGCGGCCCCTCGAGGCGGCGGGGGTGCACATTCTCGGCACCTCCCCTGACGCGATCGACATGGCCGAGGACCGGCGGCGATTCGAGAAGATCGCGCGCGAGGTGGGGCTCACGCAGCCGCCCAACGGCACCGCGACGAACGTCGACGAGGCGCTCGCTGCCGCCGAGCGGATCGGGTACCCCGTGCTCGTGCGGCCGTCGTACGTGCTCGGCGGACGGGCGATGCAGATCGTGTACGACCCGCCGTCGCTGGAGCAGTACTTCGCCACGGCGCAGGGCGTGTCGGAGGAGCGGCCGGTGCTCATCGACCGGTTCCTCGAGGATGCGTTCGAGGTGGACGTCGATGCCATCTCCGACGGCACCCGCGTCGTGATCGGCGGCATCATGCAGCACATCGAGGACGCCGGCATCCACTCCGGCGATTCGGCGTGCGTGCTGCCGCCGTATCTGATCGGCGAAGCCGACATGGAAGTGATGCGCGAGCAGACCGTGGCCATGGCCCGCGCGCTCGGCGTGGTGGGGCTCATGAACGTGCAGTACGCGATCAAGAACGGGGTGGTGTACGTGCTCGAAGTGAACCCGCGGGCGAGCCGGACGATCCCGTTCGTGTCCAAGGCGATCGGTGTGCCGCTGGCGTCCCTGGCGGCACGCGTGATGATGGGCGAGACGCTCGATGCGATCGGCTTCACCGAAGAGGTGGCGCCGGCATACGTGTCGGTGAAGGAGGCGGTGTTCCCGTTCAGCAAATTCCCGGGCACCGATCCCGTGCTCGGGCCCGAGATGCGCTCCACGGGCGAGGTGATGGGCATCTCCGACTCGTTCGGCACCAGCTTCGCCAAAGCCCAGCTCGCGGCCGGCAACGGCCTGCCGCTGGAAGGCGCGATCCTCGTCACCGTCACCGACTCCGACAAGGCCACGGTCACGCCGATCGCGCGGCGCTTCCAGGAGATGGGATTCCGGCTGATCGGGACCACGGGCACGGCGCGCTACCTGCGCCAGCGCGGCATCCCCACGGATTCCGTGTTCAAGGTGCACGAGGGCCGGCCCAACTGCCACGACCTGATCCTCAACGGCGAGGTCCAGCTCCTGGTCAATACGCCGCTCGGCAAGCACGCGCAGGTGGACGACTACACGCTGCGCCAGGCGGCCATCCGCCATCACGTGGCGTACACCACCACGATGTCGGCCGCGAGCGCCGCCGGCGACGCGATCCTCGCGCTGCGCTCGCGGCGGGCCACCGTGAAATCGCTCCAGGAATGGCAAGCCGAACTCGGGGTGAACGCATGAGCGACGCCACCTTCATCCACGAGTCGGCCTACGTCGACGACGGCGCCGCGATCGGCGCCGGCACGCGCATCTGGCACTTCTGCCACGTCATGGGCGGCGCCGTGATCGGCGAGCGGTGCAGCCTGGGCCAGAACGTCGTCGTCATGAACAGCGTGCGGATCGGGAACAACGTGAAGATCCAGAACAACGTCTCGATCTACGAGGGCGTGGTGCTCGACGACGACGTGTTCTGCGGACCGTCGATGGTGTTCACGAACGTCATGAACCCGCGCAGCCACGTGTCGCGCAAGCACGAGTACCGCACCACGCACGTCAAGCGCGGGGCGTCGATCGGCGCCAACGCCACGATCGTGTGCGGGACCACGCTCGGGGAATTCGCGTTCATCGGGGCGGGCGCCGTCGTCACGCGCGACGTGCCCGCCTATGCCCTGATGGCCGGCGTGCCCGCGCGCCGCATCGGCTGGATGTGCCAGTGCGGCGAGCGGCTGCCCGCCGCCGGCGCCGGCACCTGCGCGGCCTGCGGTACCACCTACGAGCGCCACGGCGAGGGCATCCGCCCCGTCGCGCCGCGCGCCTCCTGACCCTCCGGCCATGACCCACCGAACCTTCGACATCGCGCTCGTCGGCTGCGGGCGCATCAGCAAGAACCACTTCGACGCCATTGCCCAGACCGACGGGCTGCGACTGGTGGGGGTGGCGGACGTCGAAGAGGCTCGGGCCCGGGCCGCGGGCGAGGAGCAGGGGGTGCCCTGGTTCACCTCGCTCGAAGAGCTGCTGCGCGTGCAGCCGTGCGACATCGTCGCCCTGTGCACCCCGTCGGGCGTGCACGCGCCGCAGGGGATCCTGGCGGCCCGGGCCGGCCGGCACGTCCTGAGCGAGAAGCCCATGGCCACGTCGCTCGGCGCGGCGGATGACCTCGTCGAGGCGTGCGATCGCGCCGGCGTCCAGCTGTTCGTGGTCAAGCAGAATCGCCTCAACCCGCCCATCCAGCTACTGCGGCGCGCGGTCGACAAGGGGCGGTTCGGGCGGATCTACATGGCCAACGTCACGGTGCGCTGGCAGCGCCCGCAGGAGTACTACGACGCGGCCCCCTGGCGCGGCACCTGGGAGTTCGACGGCGGCGCGATCATGAACCAGGCCTCGCATTACGTGGACCTCATGCAGTGGCTGGTGGGCCCCGTGGACAGCGTCGTCGCCAAAACCGCCACGCAGGCGCGGCGCATCGAGGCCGAGGATTCCGGGGCCGCCGTGCTCAGGTTCCGGTCCGGCGCGCTCGGGGTGATCGAGGTCAATGTCCTCACGTACCCCCGGAACCTCGAGGGGTCGCTCACGATCCTCGGCGAGAAGGGGTCGGTGAAGATCGGCGGGACGGCCGTGAACAAGGTGGAACACTGGGCGTTCGCCGAGTATGACGACGACGACAAGCTGGTGGACGCCGTGAACACCAATCCGCCCAACGTGTACGGATTCGGCCATCAAGGGTACTACCGCAACGTGCTGGCCGTGCTCCGCGGCGAGGCCAAGCCCGACACCGACGGCCGGGCGGGCCGCAAGTCGCTCGAACTGATCCTGGCCATCTATGAGTCGGCCAAGACGGGGCAGAGCATCCCGATCCCCCTGCGCGTGGGCTCATGACCTCGAATTGACGCCGGCCCACCACCCGGCGAACTTTCGATGGCGGTTGGACTTGCGCCGCCTTTCAACATCCGGATTCCAACGCCCGCCTGCCGGGCTTTTCCCAATTGACCATGCCTGTCCCCCTGCTGGATCTCCGTGCGCAGCACGCCACGATCAAGGACGAGGTCGTGAAGTCGGTGCTGGATCTGGTCGATGCCCAACTGTTCATCCTCGGCGCTCCCGTGGAGCGCCTCGAGCGAGAAGTGGCCCAGCTGTCGCACACGGCGTACGCCGTGGGTTGCGCCAGCGGGACCGACGCCCTGCTGCTCGCCCTCCGGGCGCTGGACATCGGCCCCGGAGACGAGGTGATCACGACCCCGTTCACCTTCTTCGCCACGGCCGGCACGATCCACAACGTGGGCGCCACCCCGGTGTTCGTGGACATCGCGCCCGACACGTACAACATCTCGGTCGACGCGATCGCGGCCGCCATCACGCCCAAGACCAAGGCCATCGTGCCCGTGGACCTGTTCGGGCAGATGGCGCCCATCGAGCGCATCCAGGCGGTGGCCCGGGGCATTCCGGTGATCGAGGATGCGGCGCAGTCCATCGGCGCGCGCCGGATGATCGACGGGGAGTCGCGGATGGCGGGCGAGGTGGCCACGATCGGCACGTTCAGCTTCTTCCCGTCCAAGAATCTGGGCGGGTACGGCGACGGCGGGATGATGGTCACCCAGGATCCCAAGCTCGCCGAGCGCCTCAAGCGGCTGCGGATGCACGGTGGGTCGCGCCAGTATTTCCATGACGAGGTGGGGTTCAACAGCCGGCTCGACGCCCTGCAGGCCACCGTGCTCTCGGCCAAGCTCCCGCACCTCGCGGCGTGGAGCGCCAAGCGGCGCGAGAACGCCGCGTACTATTCCAAGGCGCTGTACGGGATCGCCGGGCTGGCGACGCCAGCGATCGACCCCAGCAACGAGTCGATCTTCAATCAGTACACGATCCGGGCCGACCGGCGCGATGAGTTGCAGGCGCACCTCAAGGGCAAGGGGATCGGCACGTCGATCTATTACCCGCTGCCGCTGCACCTCCAGCCGTGCTTCGCGTACCTGGGCTACCAGGCCGGCGCATGTCCGGAGTCGGAGCGGGCGGCCCGTGAAGTGCTCTCGCTGCCCATCTATCCCGAACTGACGGTCGCCCAGCTGGATGAAGTCGTGGCGGGCGTGAAATCCTTTTACGGTCGCTGATCTCCATGGACAAGCGCGGACTGCTGGACAAGATCGAGCGGCGCCGGGCCGTGGTCGGGGTGATCGGCCTCGGGTACGTGGGGCTGCCGCTCGCCATGGAGTTCGCCAGGGCGGGCCTGCGCGTGGTGGGATACGACATCAGCGAGCGGGTGGTGGCGCTGCTCAACCGCGGGGAGTCGCACATCCAGGATGTGGCGGCGGCGGATGTGGCGGCGTTCGTGAAATCGGGGATGTTCGAGGCCACGGCTGACGAGTCGCGGTTGGGCGAGGTGGACGCGATCTCGATCGCCGTGCCCACGCCGCTGGCCAAGACGCGCGACCCGGACATGAGCTACGTGATCTCCGCCGCCGAGACGGTGGGGCGTCATGCGCGGGCCGGCCAGCTCGTGGTGCTGGAGAGCACGACGTATCCGGGCACCACGCGCGAGCTGCTGCAGCCGGTGCTGGAGCGCGCCGGCCTGACCGTGGGTCGCGACGTGTTCCTGGCCTTCAGTCCCGAGCGCGTGGATCCGGGCAATCCGCGGTACCACACCGGCAACACGCCCAAAGTGGTGGGCGGCATCACCCCGTCGTGCACGGAGGTTGCCGCGGCGCTCTATCGGGTGTGCATCGAGACCGTGGTCGAGGTATCGAGCGCCGAGACGGCGGAGTTGACCAAGCTGCTCGAGAACACCTTCCGCTCGGTCAACATCGGGCTCGCCAACGAGATGGCGATCGTGTGCGACAAGCTCGGCGTGGATGTGTGGGAAGTGATCGACGCCGCGGCCACGAAGCCGTTCGGCTTCATGAAATTCACGCCCGGGCCGGGCATCGGCGGGCACTGCATTCCGCTCGATCCGCACTACCTGGCGTGGAAGATGCGCACCTTGAACTACAAGACGCGGTTCATCGATCTGGCCAGCGAGATCAACAGTCAGATGCCGTCCTACGTCGTGGAGAAGGTGACGCAGGGGCTGAACGAGCGCCGCAAGGCGGTGAACGGGAGTCGCGTGCTCGTGCTCGGCGTGGCGTACAAGAAGGACATCGACGACGTGCGCGAGAGTCCGGCGCTGGACGTCATGCGGCTGCTCGAGGCGCACGGCGCCGACGTGGCGTTCCACGATCCATACATCGCCATGGTGCGTGAGGACGGCCACGAGAAGTTCGGCGTGGCGCTCACCGACGCCGAACTCGAGGCGGCGGACGCCGTGGTCATCGTCACCGATCACTCGTCCGTCGATTACCAGCGCGTGGTGGACCATGCCGACCTCGTGGTCGACAGCCGCAACGCCACCGTGCGCACGCGGCCGTCGCGGGCGCGGGTGCTGTCGCTGGCCACGGCCCGCGAGCCCGATGAACCGGCGCGCGCCGATGTCTGACCGCGGGCCAGGGCGCCCCTTCATCACAAGGATCGTATGAACATCACGGTGGTCGGGACGGGATACGTGGGGCTCGTCGTGGGCGCCTGTCTGGCGGAGACCGGCAACGCCGTGGTCTGTGCCGATGTCGACGAGGGGAAGATCGACGGGCTCACGCGCAACGTGTTGCCGATCTACGAGCCGGGGCTCGACGCCTATGTGGAGCGCAATCAGCGCGACGGCCGGCTGCGGTTCACCACCGACGTGGCGTCGGCCATCGGCTCGGCGGAGGTCGTGTTCATCGCCGTCGGCACGCCGCCCGACGAGGACGGCTCGGCGGACCTCCGCCACGTGCTCGCCGTGGCCGGTGAGATCGGGAAGCACATGCGGCGCGAACTCGTGGTGGTCACCAAGTCCACCGTGCCCGTGGGCACGGCGGCCAAGGTGGCGGCGGCGATCGGCGCGCACGCCCAGCATTCGTACCACGTGTGCAGCAATCCGGAGTTCCTGAAGGAAGGCGCCGCCGTGGACGACTTCATGAAGCCCGACCGCGTCGTGATCGGCGTCGAGACGGATCACGCGCGCAGCGTGATGGCGGAGTTGTACGCGCCGTTCGTGCGCACCGGGCGACCGATCATCTTCATGGACATCCCGTCGGCCGAGATGACGAAGTACGCGGCCAACGCGATGCTCGCCACGCGGATCTCGTTCATGAACGAGATCGCGAATCTGTGCGAGCGCGTGGGCGCCAACGTGGACCTCGTGCGCAAGGGCGTGGGGAGCGACGACCGCATCGGCCCGGCGTTCCTGTTCCCGGGGCCCGGGTACGGGGGCTCGTGCTTTCCCAAGGACGTCAAGGCGCTGGTGCGCACCGGCCACGAGTACGAGGCGCCGCTGGCGGTGCTGGCGGCGGTCGAGGCGGTGAACGACCGCCAGAAGCTCCGGCTGTTCGAGAAGCTCCGGGGCGTGCTCGGCGACCGGCTGCGGGGCGCGCGCGTGGCGGTGTGGGGGCTGGCGTTCAAGCCGAACACCGACGACATGCGCGAAGCGCCGTCGCTCGTGCTCATCGAGGCGCTGCTCGCCGCCGGGGCGTCGGTGGCGGCCCACGATCCGGCGGCCATGCCCGAGACCCGGCGCAAGCTCGGCGACCGGATCACCTTCGCCGACACGGGGTATGCCGCGCTGGACGGCGCCGATGCGCTGGTCGTGGTGACCGACTGGAACGAGTACCGGCACCCCGACTTCGCGCGCATCAAGCGGAGCCTCAAGCAGCCGATCGTCATCGACGGGCGGAATCTCTACGATCCGGCCAAGATGCGGACCCTCGGCTTCCAGTACGTGTCCATCGGCCGGGGGGGAAGCGCGTGAGGATCGTCATCACCGGAGCCGCGGGATTCCTGGGGTCGCACCTGTGCGACCGGTTTCTCGCCGAAGGGCACACCGTGGTGGGCATCGACAACCTCGTCACCGGCCATCCCGACAACATCGCGCACCTGATGGGCGACACGGCGTTCGAGTTCATCCGCCACGACGTTTCCACGTTTACATACGTGGCCGGGCCCGTGGACGGCGTGCTGCACTTCGCGTCGCCGGCCAGCCCGATCGACTATCTCGAACTGCCGATCCAGACCCTCAAGGTGGGATCGCTGGGCACGCACAACGCGCTGGGAGTGGCCAAGGCCAAGGGGGCGCGGTTCCTGCTCGCCTCCACCTCCGAGGTGTACGGCGACCCCCTGGAGCATCCGCAGAAGGAGACGTACTGGGGAAACGTGAACCCGGTGGGGCCCCGCGGTGTCTATGATGAAGCGAAGCGGTTCGCCGAAGCGATGACGATGGCCTATCACACCTATCACGGACTCGACACGCGGATCGTGCGCATCTTCAACACCTACGGCCCGCGGATGCGTCCGCGGGACGGACGCGTGGTGTCGAACTTCATCGTTCAGGCGCTCAACGGGGAGCCGATCACGATCTACGGCGAAGGGCGCCAGACGCGCAGCTTCTGCTACGTGTCCGATGAGGTGGACGGGATCTACCGGCTGTTCATGCGGGGCGACCACCAGCCCACGAACATCGGGAATCCCACGGAGCACACGGTCACGCAACTGGCCGAGTTGATCAAGGAGCTCACGGGAAGCCCGGCGCCGATCGAGCATCGGCCCCTCCCGCAGGACGACCCCCGGCTGCGGCAGCCCGACATCACGCGGGCCCGCGAACTGCTGGGCTGGGAGCCCCAGGTGCCCCTGCGCGAGGGGCTGCAGCGCACCATCGAATTCTTCCGCACGCTCCTCGGGACGTCGCGCATGGCCCCCCGCGCGCCGCGTCCGGCGGGGAAGTCCGTCGCGTGAGGGCGCGCCGCGGGCCGCCCGCCCGTTATCTTTCAGGACTTATGAATCGACCGACCCGTGAACTCGTCGCGGCGCTCGCGCTGGCGCTCGCCGCCACGGCGTGCCGGCCGGCATTCGTCGTCACGAAGTTCCCCACCAACGAGGCGCTGTATCGCGCGTCGCTGGCCGAATTCCAGAAGGGGCACTGGGAGAACGCCGTCTCCGGTTTCGACAAGCTGACCCTCGATCTCGGCGTGCGCGACACGCTGCTCGTGCGCTCCTACTGGTATCTGGGCCGGGCCCACGAGAAGCAGGGCGAGGACCTGCTCGCCGCCGAAGCGTTCTCGCGCCTCGTCGAGTCGTTCCCCGACGACTCGCTCGGGCCGCGCGCCGCGCTCGAGTCCGGCCGGTCGTACCAGCGCCTCTGGCGCAATCCGTCGCTCGACGAGACGTACGGGCTCACGGCGATGCAGACGTACACGACGCTCATCCAGCTCTACGCGCAGACCAACCCGGCCGTCGCCGACACCGCGAAGCAGGAGATCGCCACCCTCAACGAGTGGTTCGCGACCAAGGACTACGAGACCGGGCTGTTCTACTTCAAGAACAAGGCGTGGGATTCGGGGATCCTGTATTTCAAGGACGTCATCGCCCAATGGCCGGAGACGCGGCACGCCCGCCTGTCGATGCTGCGCCTGGCCGAGTCGTACCGGGTGATCAACTACAAGGACGACCTGGCCGACATCTGCAAGCAGATGCGGTCGCTGTATCCCAAGGACTCGGATGTCGCGAAGGACTGTCGCGGCGTGAAGGCGCCCTCGGACACCACGAGCGGGCCGCCGCCCACGCCGCCGGCCCCGCCTCCGCGCTAGGCGATGCGCCTCGGCATCCTCGGGGGCAGCTTCGACCCCCCGCACGTGGGGCACCTGCTGGCGGCGAGCGATGCGTGCGAGGAACTGCGGCTCGACCAACTCGTCTGGGTACCGGCGGCGGCGCAGCCGCTCAAGCAGGGCGCCGTCCTGGCGTCGCCCGAGCAGCGGCTGGCCATGGTCCACCTGACGGTGGACGGCGACCCCCGGTTTTCGGTGTCCCCGGTCGAAATCGAACGCGAGGGGTTATCTTACACGGTTGATACATTGACCGCGTTCGCGGGCCGGTATCCGGACGCGGAGCGGTTCTTCCTGGTCGGGGCCGATGCATTCGCGTCGTTCGCGCAGTGGCGCGATCCGGCGGGAATCGTCGCCCTCGCGCGACTGGCGGTCATGGAGCGCCTGGGCGACGCGCCGGTGGCGCCGCCCGCCGGCCTCGATCCGGCGTCGGTCGTCAGGCTGCACACGCGTCGGGTGGACCTGTCGTCCACCGAGATCCGCGAGCGGGTCCGGCGCCGGGCGCCGCTCCGCGGGTTTGTCACGGATGCCGTGGCGGATTACATCGCCACGGCCGGGTTGTACCGATAGAGGACTGCATGATCAAGCGAGTGATGAGCGCGGTGCTGGGCAGTCGCCACGACCGCGAGCGCAAACGAATCCAGCCGATCGTCGACGCGATCAACGAGCACGACGCGCGCCTGCAGGGCGTGCCCGAGGCCGAGTTGCGCGCCCAGACGGAGAAGTTCCGCGCCATCATCCGTGAGCGCACGCACGCGCTCGAGGCCGAGGCGGCCGAACTCCGGGAGCGCAAGCACCGGGTGACCGACGGCGCCGAGCGCGAGCGGATCGACAACCTGCTGAGCGGGGCGGACGGCCGCGGCGGCGTGGAGGGGACGCTTCGGCAGACCACCGCCGAGGTGCTCGACGAACTCCTGCCCGAGGCGTTCGCCACCGTGCGCGTCGCCTGCCGGCGCCTGATCGGCACCAAGGTCATGGTCACCGGCCACGAGATCGAATGGAACATGGTGCCGTACGACGTGCAGCTCGCGGGCGGCATCGAGCTCCATCTGGGCAAGATCGCGGAGATGGCCACCGGCGAGGGCAAGACGCTCGTCGCCACGCTGCCGCTGTACCTCAACGCGCTGCCCGGCAAGGGCGCCCACCTCGTGACCGTCAACTCGTACCTCGCCCGCCGCGATGCGCAATGGATGGGGCACGTGTATGCGTACCTCGGCCTCACCGTGGGCTGCCTGGACGACACCGAGCCCGGCACCCCCGAGCGGCGGGCGGTCTACCTGTCCGACATCACGTACGGCACGAACAACGAGTTCGGCTTCGACTACCTGCGCGACAACATGGTCGTGCAGCTCGATCAGCGCGTGCAGCGCCCACACGTGTTCGCCATCGTCGACGAGGTGGACTCGGTGCTCATCGACGAGGCCCGGACGCCGCTCATCATCTCCGGGCCCGTGGGCAACGACAACGACGGCCGGTACTTCGACCACAATGCCGCCGTCGGACGCCTCGTGCGCAAGCAGACGGAGCTGGTCAACACGCTCGTCGGCGACGCCGAACGCGACCTCGAGGCCGGCGAGACGACGGCCGCCGGCATGAAGCTGTACAAGGCCCAGCTCGGCAGCCCCAAGAACAAGCGGCTCGTGAAGGTGCTGGGCGAGACGGGCAACAAGACGCTGCTCCAGCGCATGGAACTCGACTACATCGCCGATCGCCGCCTGCCGCCGTCCAAGCAGCAGTATCGCGAACTCGAGGAGGACCTGCTGTTCGTGCTCGACGAGAAGGGCCATTCGGTCCATCTCACCGATCGCGGCGTCGACTTCATGTCGCCCAACGACCATGAAGCCTTCATCCTCCCCGACATCTCCGAGGACACCCACCGGGTGGACCACGACATGTCGCTGTCGCCCGAGGAGCGGCTGGCGCGGCGCCGGGAGATGGAGATCGAGTTCGCGGCCAAGAGCGAGAAGCTGAACATCATCCACCAGCTCCTGCGGGCGCACGCGCTGTACGAGCGCGACGTGAACTACGTGGTCCAGGACGGCGAGGTGCTCATCGTCGACGAATTCACCGGCCGCACGATGCCCGGTCGCCGGTGGTCGGAAGGCCTGCACCAGGCCGTGGAAGCCAAGGAGAACGTGCACGTGAAGGGGGAGACGCAGACCCTCGCCACGATCACGATCCAGAATTACTTCCGCATGTACGAGAAGCTGGCCGGCATGACCGGAACCGCCGAGACCGAGGAGCGCGAGTTCTTCGAGATCTACAAGCTCGACGTGTCGGTGGTGGCCACCAACCGGCCGGTGATCCGCGAGGACCGCCAGGACCTGGTCTACAAGACGCGGCGCGAGAAGTACAACGCGATCGTCGAGGAGACCCGGCGGCTGCACGACCTCGGCTTCCCGGTGCTGATCGGCACGACGAGCGTCGATGCCTCGGAAACGCTGGCCAAGCTGTTCCAGCGCGGCGGCATCGCGCACAACGTGCTCAACGCCAAGTACCACCAGCGCGAGGCCGAGATCGTGGCCGGCGCCGGCCAGCCCGGCGCCGTGACGATCGCCACCAACATGGCCGGCCGCGGCACCGACATCAAACTCGGACCCGGCGTGACCGACGCCAAGCCGTCCACGATCAAGGACCTCGACGGCAACGACGTGGACACGATGGAGATGGGCGGCCTGCACATCATCGGATCCGAACGGCACGAGTCGCGCCGCATCGACCGCCAGCTGCGCGGCCGCTCGGGGCGGCAGGGCGATCCAGGGGCGTCGCAGTTCTTCCTGTCGCTCGAAGACGACCTGATGCGCCTGTTCGGCTCCGACCGCATCGCCAAGCTCATGGACCGTCTGGGCGCCAAGGACGGCGAGGTGCTCACGCACCCGCTCATCACGCGGTCCATCGAGCAGGCGCAGAAGCGCGTCGAACTCCAGCACTTCCAGTCCCGCAAACGGCTCCTCGAATACGACGACGTGATGAATCAGCAGCGGGAGGTCATCTACTCGCTGCGATCGTTCGCGCTCGACGGCGGCGAGGAACTGCGGGGCGAGGCGCTGCGCATGGTGGAGCGCGCCCTGAATTCGCGGATCGAGACCGCGCTGGCCGACTACGAGCGCGCCGAAGACTGGGACATCCCGCTCGTGCAGCAGGACCTGCTCATGCACTACCTGCTCACGGTGCCCGAGCTGGACAATCCGGACCTGCGCCCGGTGACGGTGTCCGCCGCCGCCGCCGCCGCCGTGTCGGCCGCCCGCGCCGCGTTCACCGCCAAGCTCGAGAGCCTCGACCAGTACAAGGACGAGCAGGGCGGGTTCTCCGGCCGCCTCCTCTCCATCGTCATGCTCAACGTCCTCGACGAGAAGTGGAAGGACCACCTCTACGACCTGGACCAGTTGCGGAATTCGATCCACTATCGGTCCTGGGGCCAGAAGGATCCGCTCGTCGAGTACAAGGAAGAGGCGTACTCGATGTTCGTGGACCTGATGGCGGACATCTATACGACGTTCGCCGAACGCTTCCTCAAGGTGCAGCTCGCGTTCGAATCGCCGGCCGGCGCCCCGGCCGCGGCGCCCGCCGGACGCCCGCCGGCTGCCGCCCCGAAGCGGCGGTACAACGCGCTCGGCGTCCTCGAGAACGTGCCGGCCGAGGCGCTCGACGATGGGGCCGGCGAGGCGCTCGATGTCGGACCCACGCAACCGCCGTCGGCCGGCGCTGCGGTGCGCCGCGATCCCGTGATCATCGGCGCCGGCAAGACCAGGCCGCTCTCCCAGGCGGCCCCCGGCGACGCCGACTGGGTCAACGTCGGCCGCAACGATCCCTGCCCGTGTGGCTCCGGCAAGAAGTTCAAGAAATGCCACGGCGCGACGGCGTGACGGGCGGGGCGGCCACGCGCCGCCCCTCCTGATCCGGCACCCGGCGGCCCGCGTCCGCTTCCGCGCACCGGTGCGGAATTTCGATGGTACGGTCCGGGGCGGATGGCCCCATCCTCCCGTGCGGCAACGAATTCCGTTGCCCCAACGATGGAGACACCGTCCCATGGCTAGCCACCCCGCTGCATGCGCGCTTACTATTCATGAGTTGCCTCGGTCGGAACGACCGCGGGAGCGGCTCGTCGCGTTGGGCGTTCACGCCCTGTCGTCGGCGGAACTGCTCGCGATCGTGATCGGGGCCGGCGGGGCCAGGCGTTCGGCGTTGCGGCTGGGGCAGGACGTGCTGGCCGCGGCCGGCGGATCGTTGCGGCGCATCGGCATGCAGCCGGTGGCGGCGCTCCGCGGCGTGGATGGGGTGGGGCTGGTGCGCGCGGTGACGATCCACGCCGCGCTCGAGCTGGGGCGGCGGATGGCGGCCGAGTCCAGAGACGATGGGGCGCCCGTGCGATCGCCCCGCGACGTCGTGGCATTGTTCGCTCCGCGGTTGGAAGACCTGCCGGTCGAGGAGTTTCACGTGGCGGTACTGGATTCACAGCATCGGCTGGAGCGAGACGTGACGATCACGCGCGGCATTCTCAATTCGTCGCTCGTGCACCCGCGCGAGGTGTTCCGCGAGGCAATCGCGGAGCGCGCCGCGTCGGTCATCCTCGTCCACAACCACCCGAGCGGCGACCCGATGCCGTCGCCCGACGACCGCGTCGTGACCGACCAGCTGGTGGCCGCGGGCCGGCTGCTCGACATCCCGGTGCACGACCACGTGATCATCGGCCGCGGCCGCTACACCAGCTTCGCCGAGGCGGGGCTCCTGTGACGGCGACCGCGCTGCGCGAAGTGATCCCCGGGTGGCCGGGCGACGATCTGCCGTCCAACGATCGCCTGGACCGCGACCTGCTGGCGCGCGCCTACCAGTTCAGCGCCGAGGCGCACGCCGGGCAGGTGCGCAATTCCGGCGAGCCCTACGTCACGCACTGCGTGGAGGTGGCCAAGATCCTCGCCGACCTGCAGCTCGATTCGGTGACCGTGGCGAGCGGCCTGATCCACGACGTCGTCGAGGACACCAAGATGACGGTGGCCGACGTCGAGCGGGAATTCGGGCCCGAGGTGGCGGGCATCGTCGACGGGATGACCAAGATCGCCAAGCTGCCCACCGGCACCTCGTCGCAGGAGCGGCAGGTCGAGAACTACCGCAAACTGCTGCTGTCGATCGCCAAGGACGCGCGGGTGATCATCATCAAGCTCGCCGACCGGCTGCACAACATGCGCACGCTGGAGTGGCTGCCGCCCGAGAAGCGGCGGCGCATCGCCCAGGAGACGCGCGATCTGTACGCGCCGCTCGCCCATCGGTTCGGTATGGCGAAGATGCGGTGGGAGCTCGAGGACCTGGCGTTCAAGCATCTCGAACCCGAGGCCTACAAGTCGCTGGCCAAGCAGGTGGCGCAGAAGCGCGGCGAGCGCGAGCAACTCATCAATCAGTTCAAGGAGCCGCTCGAAGGGGCGCTGGAGCGGGCGGGGATCGCCCATGCCGACGTCACGGGCCGGCCCAAGCACCTGTGGTCGATCTACAAGAAGATGAGCCAGCGGCAGAAGCCGTACGAGGAGATCTACGACCTGCTGGCCATCCGCGTGCTCGTGAACTCGGTGCCCGAGTGCTACCACGCGCTGGGCATCATCCACGACGGCTGGACGCCCGTGCAGGAACGCATCAAGGACTACATCGCCCAGCCCAAGTCCAACGGCTATCAGTCGCTCCATACCACGGTGTTCGGGCCGGGGCGCCAATTGTACGAGGTGCAGATCCGCACGCGCGACATGCACCGCACCGCCGACTTCGGCATCGCCGCGCACTGGCTGTACAAGGAAGACGCCAAGAGCGCCGACGAGCTCGACCGGCACCTCACCTGGTTCCGCCAGATCCTCGAGTTGCAGCTCGACGCCAAGACGCCCGACGAATTCCTGGAATTCCTCAAGCTCGATCTGTACCAGGACGAGATCTTCGTGTTCACGCCCACCGGGCACGTGATCCAGCTGCCCAAGGGCGCCACGCCGATCGACTTCGCGTTCGCCGTGCATACCGAGATCGGGCTCCACTGCTCCGGGGCTCGCGTCAACGGCCGCATCGCGCCGCTCTCCAGGCCGCTGCGCAACTCCGAGACCGTCGAGATCATCACCGCCACCGCCGCCAGGCCCACCCGCGACTGGCTGGCCCACGTGCGCACGGGACGCGCGCGCCACAAGATTCGCCAGGTCCTCAAGCGCGAGGCCCAGCAATCGGCCACCCGGCTCGGGCAGGACATCCTCGATCGGGAGATCAAGCGGCGCCGCCTGCCGCGGCCGTCCAGCGACCAGCTCGCGCGGGCGTTCAAGGCGCTCAGCCTCAGCGACGAGACCCATCTCCTGGCCTCGATCGGGCAGGGGGACGTGCAGATCGCGGCGGCGCTCAAGCAGATCTACCCCGAGCTCGAGGGCACCGAGGCCACCAAACCCAGCGCCATCGAGCGCCTGGTGGACCGCATGCGCGGCCCCAAGGGCGTCCGCATCCAGGGCGTGGACGGCATCATGGTGCGTTACGCGCAATGCTGCCAACCCGTGCCGGGCGACCCCGTCGTGGGCTACGTGACGCGCGGGCGCGGTGTGAGCATCCACCGCGGTGACTGCCCCAATCTGCTCCTGCTGGCGCACGAGCCCGAGCGGCGTCTGGAGATCGACTGGCAGGAGGCCGAGGGCGAGCGGTTCGTGGTGCGCCTGGCCCTCGACGGACTGGACCGGCGCGGGATGTACGCGGATCTCACCTCCTCCGTGACGTCCACGGGGACCGACATCCGCAGCCTCGACCTGCGCACCACCGACGGACGGGTGAGCGGGTCCGTGGTGGTCGAGGTGGAGAACCTCACCCACCTGCAGAAGATCGTGAAGGCGATGCGCCGGGTGAAGGGCATCACCGAGGTGGCGCGGCGGGAGCGGCTCCCGGCGGACGACTGAGCGCCGGGTCCGAAGCGCGACCACGGCGATACCGAACAGATCCCGAAGTCGCTACATTGGGGGGCATGTCCGCCGTCTTCGACCTCCAGGCCCCGTTCGAGCCCGCCGGCGATCAGCCCAACGCGATCGCCGAGCTGTCGGCCGGGCTGGTCCGCGGTGACCGGTTCCAGACGCTGCTCGGGGTGACCGGCTCCGGCAAGACGATGACGGTGGCCCACGTGATCCGCGCCCTCGGCCGCCCCACGCTCGTGCTGTCGCACAACAAGACGCTGGCGGCGCAGCTCTACGGCGAGTTGAAGAGCTTCTTCCCCCACAACGCCGTCGAATACTTCATCTCGTACTACGACTACTACCAGCCCGAAGCGTACGTGCCGACCACCGACACGTACATCGAGAAGGACGCGTCGATCAACGAGGACATCGACCGCCTGCGCCTGCGGGCGACGTCGAGCCTGATGGAGCGGGAGGACGTGATCATCGTCGCCACGGTGTCGGCGATCTACGGCCTCGGCGATCCGGTGCAGTATCGCGAGCAGATGGTGACGCTCACGGCGGGCCAGCGCATCGCCCGCGACGACATCCTGCGCGCGCTCGTGAAGATCCAGTACAACCGCAACGACGTCGCGTTCGAGCGCGGCACCTTCCGCGTGCGCGGCGATACGGTGGAGATCCTGCCGGCGTACGAGGAGCAGGGGGTGCGGATCGAGATGTGGGGCGACGAGATCGAGCGCGTCTCGAAGATCGACACCCTCACCGGCGAGACGATCGCGCTGCTGGATCGCGCCGCGATCTATCCGGCCAAGCACTTCGTGACCCAGCGTCCGATGCTGGAGCGCGCCGTGCAGCGGATCCGCGAGGAGTTGGCCCAGCGCCTCGCGGTGCTCCGCGAGGCGGGCAAGCTCCTCGAGGCGCAGCGCCTCGAGTCCCGCACGAACTTCGACATCGAGATGATGCTCGAGATCGGCACCTGCGCCGGGATCGAGAACTACTCGCGGCATCTCGCGGCCCGCGCCGAGGGCGAGCGCCCGGCGTGCCTGTTCGACTATTTCCCCGAGGACTTCCTCGTCGTCGTCGACGAGTCGCACGTCTCGCTGCCGCAGATCGGCGGCATGTTCAACGGCGACCGGGCGCGCAAGTTGACGCTCGTGGAATACGGGTTCCGACTGCCCAGCGCGCTCGACAACCGGCCGCTGATGTTCGACGAATTCCTCTCCCTCACGCCGAAGGCGATCTTCGTGTCGGCCACGCCGGGCGAGCTGGAGCTCCGGCTGTCGGAAGGGGTGGTCGTCGAGCAGATCATCCGGCCGACCGGGCTGGTGGACCCGATGATCGAGATCCGTCCCGTGCGCGGGCAGGTGGACGACCTGCTCAACGAGATCCGCATCCGCGAACGGCGCGGCGAGCGCGTGCTCGTCACCACGCTCACCAAGCGCATGGCGGAGGATCTCACGGACTATCTGCAACAGGTCGGGGTCCGGGTGCGCTACATGCACTCCGACATCGACGCCATCGAGCGGATGGAGATCGTGCGCGGCCTGCGGCTGGGTGAGTTCGACGTGCTGGTGGGCATCAACCTGCTCCGCGAAGGGCTGGATCTGCCGGAGGTGTCCCTGGTGGCGATCCTCGACGCCGACCAGGAGGGCTTCCTGCGCAGCGACCGGTCGCTCATCCAGACGGTGGGGCGCGCGGCGCGCCACGTGTCGGGAACGGCGATCTTCTATGCCGATCGGGTGACCGGATCCATGCAGCGCTGCCTCGACGAGACGTCGCGCCGCCGGGAGATTCAACTCGCCCACAACGTTGCGCACGGGATCACGCCGCGGTCGGTGGTCAAGAGCGTGGACCAGGTCCGGTTCAGCACGCGGGTCGCCGACGCGCGCACGGAGCGCGAGAGCGACCGCAAGGTGGCCGAGCCCGACAGCGGATACGACGCGATGGATCCGGCGGTGCTCGAGCAGATGCTGAACGAGCAGATGCAGACGGCGGCCAAGGAGATGGATTTCGAGCTCGCGGCCCAGCTCCGCGATCAACTGTTCGAACTGCGCGCCCGCCGTCCCCGTCAGCCCGCATCGTCGGCCACGCGCCGCGCCGCGGGCTGAGCGCTCCCGATCATGTCCGGCGCCACCAGCACCCCCGCCACCCTGCAGCTGACCGAAGCCGATCTCGCCGCGTGGGGCGAACGGTTCGGCCGCGAAGCGATCCTCCCGCGCGTCGTCGCGCTCGAGGGCGATCTGGGCGCGGGAAAGACCACCCTCGCGCGCGCCATCTGCCGGGGGTTCGGCGTGGCGGGCGAGATTACGAGCCCCACCTTCGCGCTCGTGCACGAATACGACGCTCCCCGCGGGCCGGTGTATCACCTCGACCTCTACCGGCTCGAGGGCCCGCGCGACCTCACCAACATCGGATGGGACGAGATCATGAACGAGCGGGCCCTGGTGGTCGTCGAGTGGCCCGAGCGCGCCGGTGGGCGCCTTCCACCAACCGCGGTGCGCGTTCAGCTCGCGCACATCCCAGGCGACCCCGGCCGGCGGTCGCTCCGCGTGGTGACGCCGTGATCACGCTCGCGCTCGACGCATCCACCTACGTCGGCACGGTCGCGGTGATCCGCGACGGGCGCGTGATTGCCGAGGGGGAGACGGCGATGCGGGGGCGCGACATCGAGCGCCTGATGCCGGCCGTGGCGGCGGCGCTCGATGCCGCGGGCGTGACGGCGGCGCAGGTGGAACGGGTGGTGTGCGGCGACGGGCCGGGGAGCTTCACCAGTCTCCGCATCGCGGCCTCGATCGCCAAGGGCCTGGCCACGGGCACGGGGGCGGTATTGATGCGGGTGTCGTCGCTGGCGCTCGTCCCGGCCGGCTCGCCGGCGCTGGCGCCAGGCCCATACGTGGCCGTGCTCGACGCGTTGCGGGGCGACGTGTATTTCCAGCGGCTCGCCGTAGAACCGGGCGGGGACGTGGTCCCCGAGCACGAGGGCGCGCTCGGCCCGGTGGATGCGGTGGCCCGTATGGCGGAAGCGGAGGGCGCCCGGGTGGTGGGGCCCGCGGCCGTGCTCGACCTGCTGCCCGGGGTTCCGCGCGAGGGCGCCCGATCGGCGCTGGACCTGGCGCCGCACGCGCGCGGCGTCGTCCGGCTCGAAGCGGCGCTCCAGCCGGCGGATCTCGCCAGCTGGGAGCCGCGGTATGGACGCCTGGCGGAGGCCCAGGTGAAATGGGAGGCGGCGCATGGGCGGCCGTTGCCCGCGTCGTGAGCATCTCGATCGCGCCGGCCACGCTCGCGGACGCCAATGAGGTGTCGGCGATCGAGGAATCCGTGTTCGCCGACCCGTGGTCGGCCAACTCCTTCCGGTCGCTGCCCGGCGACCCGCGCGTGTACTTCGCTTGCGCCAAGGCGCCGGCCAATGGGGCCGGGGCGGACTCGGCGAAGGTGGGTGCCGCCGGGGGGGTGGTCGGTTATGTTGTGGCGATCTTCGCCGCCGACGAGGGCGAGATCGCCAATCTGGCGGTGGCGAGCGATGCGCGGGGCCGGGGGATCGGCGCCGGGCTGCTGGACGCGGCGCTGCGGCACGCGAAGGAGCGGGGGGCCAACGCCCTCTACCTCGAAGTGAGAGAGTCGAACTCGGCCGCGCGGCATCTCTACGGCGCGCGTGGATTCAAGGAGGTGGGGCGCCGTCGCGGGTATTATCAGCGACCGGTGGAGGATGCGTTGATCCTTCGCCGGCTTGTTGGGCCTGGGCTCAAGTAATGTCTCATGGCTGAAATGGAAGTGTCTGTAGTGTAGTCATTTGGTTATGCTCTGTTCTACCGGATTGGACATCATGCGCGGCGAGTGTGGAACCCTTTCTCGCCAGGAGGAATTGTGAGCCGAAGCTTGAACAAGGTCACGCTGATCGGGAACCTGGGCAGCGACCCAGAGGTGCGATCCACCACCGGCGGCAATCGTGTCGCGACGTTTTCCCTGGCCACCAGCCGCACCTGGAGCGGTGCCGCGGGGGACCGCCAGGAAAAGACCGAGTGGCACCGGTGCGTGGTCTGGAACAGCAAGTCGTCGCAACTGGCGGACATCGTGGAGAAGTACGTCCACAAGGGCGACAAGCTGTATGTCGAGGGGCGCATCGAGTACCGGCAGTGGCAGGACAAGGAAGGCCAGACCCGGTACAGCACCGAGATCAACGTGCGGGAGCTGATCATGCTCAGCGCGCCGCGCGGTGGTGGGGATTTCGAAGGCGAGGCGGCCCCGCGGGCCAGCCGGGCGCCGGCGGCCCCCAAGGCCAAGGCCGCACCCGGTGGAGGGGAGGGCTTCGAGGACTTCCCCGAGGGGCTTCAGGACCAGGACGACGACCTGCCGTTCTGAGGGGCCGGATCCCGGTCGAGGGCGCCGTTCCCCGCCATGGGCAGGGGGCGGCGCCCTTGCCGTTTCCAAATGTGGCGCCAAGTCGTCATCCTCCCGCGGCGGTGCCCTCGCATCGCCGGCACGTGGCGTCGGGCTTCCTTCCCTGGGCGGTCCGGCGCATCACTTCCCTGAAGCTGTCCGCATGGATGGTCGTCGTTCGGACAGGGAGCCTCTCTTCGGCATCATGCGAAATCGGACTCTTCGCGCGCTGGCGACCGCGGCCTTGCTCGCCCCCATCACGCTCGCGGCCCAGCAGGCCACGGGCGGACAGGCCGTCCCGCAGACGCACACCGTGCAGCAGGGCGAGACGCTGTGGACCCTGGCCCAGAAGTATCTCCAGGATTCCCATCTCTGGCCGGAGATCTACCGGCTCAACAAGGACGCGATCGCCGACCCGCACTGGATCTATCCAGGCCAGGTGCTGAAGCTGCCCGGCGCGGTGACGAGCGTCGAGGTGACGATCCAGCCTCCGGCCGGCGCCGCCGACACCGTGCGCAGGGCGGTGGTGGCGCAGACGGTGCAGACGATGGACGCGCCGACGGTGTTCAAGCGCGACGTCGCGGTCTCGCAGTCGCCAGACGCGGCCCAGGCGGTGGAGCAGTTTCCCACCGTGCTGTTGGGGCAGTATGAGCGCGCCCCGTACGTCGTGCGGCCGGGCGCGATGTCGGGAGTGGGGCGCGTGCTGCGGTCGGCCGATCTCGATGCGAACGGCGACATCGAACCGACCACGATCTTCAAGGCATACGATGACGTGCTGATCCAGGCGCCGGCGGGCGTGTCCACGGCCAAGGGTGCCCGGTACGTGGCGCTGGCCATGGGGCCGAACGTGTACGGCGTGGGGCAGGTGGTGATTCCCACAGGCATCGTCGAGGTCACGCGGACGCCGGAGGCGGGAACCGCAGGCATCGGCCAGGTGGTGCAACTGTTCGGCGAGATGAATCCGGGGCAGGTGCTCGTGCCGCTCGACACGGCCGGGGTATCGTCGACGGCTCGCCCGAAGCCGCTCAAGGATGGCCGCTGGGCGACGATCAAGTGGGTGATGGCCGAGCCGGTGCTTCCCACGTTGCAGAGCTACGTCGTGCTGGACGTGACGGCGGGCGACGGGATCAGGCCGGGCGACGAGTTCGAAGTGTTCCGCACGCGGCAGGTGTCCCGGAGGGTGGGCGGCCTCGCCGAGCCGGAGATCCCGATCGGGAAGGCGCAGGTGATCAAGGTCACGCCGTTCGGGACGACCGCGATCGTGACGGCGCAGCAGCAGCCGGCGATCAATACCGGGATGATGGTCCGCAACTCTGCCAAGATGCCGTAACGGAGAATCCCGGATGATGCCGTAACGGCTTCCCGGGATTAGATTTGGGCGAGCGCCATGATAGCGATCGCCCATTTCATTGCCATCACCCTGTACGTGGCCGCGGCGGCCCTGGCCGCGACCCCGTTCGCGCGTCCGATGAACGCCCCGGTCCGGAGCGTGTTCGGACTGCTGGCGGCCGGGGTCGTCGTGCATCTGGGCGCGCTGGTGGCGATGGCCGTTCAGGCGGGCCACGTCTACGTGGCCGGCTTGGGCCCCTCGCTGTCGCTCGCCGGATTCGTGCTCGCCGCGACGCTGCTGGTGGTGGAGTTGCTGGCGCGCGACATCAGTCTCACGCTGGTTGCGGCCCCGCTGGCCGCCGTTCCCACCGTGTGCGCGAATCTCATCGGGTTCAAGCACGCCGTGGAGCCGAGCGGCGTGCAGGGGGTGTGGCTGGTCGCGCACATCGCGCTGAGCTTCGCGGGCATCGCCGCATTCGGGACGGCCGCGGTGGCGGGTGTCATGTACCTGTTCGAACGGCGCGAACTCAAGTCCGGCCGGTTCGACGCCATGTTCCGGCTCTTCCCGCCGTTGGCCACACTCGACCGGGTGAACCATCTCGCGGCGCTGGCCGGTTGGCTGGGCCTCACGGTGGGGGTCGTGCTCGCGATCGCCTACTCGCTGCAATACGGCGGGATGCGGCCGGAGCAGCTGGCGTGGGGCGTGGCGGCGTGGGTCGCGGTGAGCGGCGTGGCGCTGGGGCGGTTCGTGCGCGGGTGGCAGGCGCATCGCGCAGCCATCTGGTCGAGCGTGTCGTTCACGGCCGTCGTGCTCCTGTACGTGGCGCTCCGGGTCCTCGGCCCGGTCGCGGGGAAGTTCCATTGAGCGCCCGTGGGCTGATCGTCGCGCGCCAAGGGACGGCGTGTCGTTGACCGTGGTGGGCCTCAGCCACCGGACGGCGGCGCTCGACGTGCGCGAGTGTCTCACCTTCCGCGCGTCGGACATGGGTGCGGTCCTCGATCGGGTCCGGAGCGCCGCCGGGGCGCCCGAGAGCGTGATGCTCTCCACGTGCAATCGCACCGAGGTCTACGTGGTGGAGGGGGAGCAGGACGCGGCGCCGGCGGTGTGGGAGGTGCTCGGCGGGCGCCTGGGCGCCGACGCCACGCCGCACGGCTACGTGCGGCGCGACCGCGACGCCGTGGCACACCTCTTCCGCGTGGCCGCGGGGCTGGACTCGATGGTGCTGGGCGAGGCCCAGATCCACGGCCAGGTACGCGACGCGTGGGAGACCTGCCGCGCGCACTCCGGCACGGTGCTCAATCGACTGTTCCAGACGGCCCTGCTCGTGTCGGGGCGGGTCCGGGAGGAGACGGCGGTGGCGCGGGGCGCGGCGTCCGTGAGCTCGGCGGCGGTGCAGTTGGCCAAGCAGATCTTCGGCACGCTGCGTGGGCGCCGGGCAATGGTCCTCGGGGCCGGCGAGATGGCGGAGCTCGCGCTCGAGTGTCTCATGGATGAAGGCGTGCTCACGGCGATCGTCGCCAACCGGACGCACGACCGGGCCGTGGAGCTGGCCGCGCGGCACGGCGCCCGCGCGCTGCGCCTGGACGATTGCTGGCGCGAGTTGCACGAGGTGGACCTCGTGCTGTCGTCCACGGCGTCGCCGGTGCCGGTGATGACGGTGGAGCGCGTGCGCGACGCGATCGCGCAGCGCGGCGACCGCCCGTTGTGCATCCTGGACATCGCCGTGCCGCGCGACGTCGAACCGGAAGTGGGCGGGCTGGGCAACGTTTTTCTCTACGACCTCGACCGGCTGCAGCAGGTGATCCAGTCGAATCTCGACCGGCGGCGCGGCGAGCTGCCGGCGGCCGAGCATCTGATCGCGGGCGAGGTGGAGCGGTACTGGCAGTGGTTGGCGGGGCTCGAGGCGGTGCCGGTGCTGCGCAGCTTCCGGACGCGCATGGACGCGGTGCGGGAGACGGAGCTGGACGCGGCGCTGCGCCGGCTGCGCGACCTCACGCCCGAGCAGCGGACGGCGGTGGAACATCTGTCCCGCTCACTCATGAACAAGTTCATGCACGAGCCGAGCGTGCGCCTGCGCGCCGCGGCGTCCAACGGCCGGGGGCTGGGCATCGTGGACGCGATGCGCTACCTGTTCGCGCTGGACGCCGAGGGGGCGGGCGCCGAGCGCGCCGCGCGCGGCGATGACTCACACGATGCGGGAGAGACCTGATGCGGGTGCTCGTTACGGGTGGGGCGGGGTTCATCGGATCGCATGCGGCGGATCGGTTCGTGGCCGCCGGGCACGCGGTGTCGGTGATCGACGATCTCTCCAACGGCCGGCGCGAGAACGTGCCGCCGAGGGCGGAGTTCCACGCGCTCGACGTCCGGTCGCCCGAAGCGGCGGCCCTCGTGCGCGCGGGCGGATTCGACGTGATCGCCCACTTCGCCGCCCAGATGGACGTGCGCAAGAGCGTGGAGGATCCGGTGCGCGACGCGCAGATCAACATCGTCGGAACGCTCAACCTGCTCGAAGCGGTGCGCGCGGCGGGCCGGATGGGGAGCACGCGGGTGGTCTTCGCCTCGACCGGCGGCGCGATCTACGGCGATGCCGCCACGCCGCCCAGCGCCGAAGGGGTCCACAAGGAGCCGGACTCGCCGTACGCGATCGCCAAGCACAGCGTGGAGCAGTACCTGTCGTACTACGCGCGCCTCCACGGGCTGGGCGCGGTGTCGCTGCGCTTTGCCAACGTGTACGGACCGCGCCAGGATCCGCACGGCGAAGCCGGCGTGGTGGCGATCTTCTGCGGCCGGCTGCTCGACGGCCGGCCGCTCACGGTGTTCGGCGACGGGAACCAGACGCGCGACTACGTGTACGTGGCGGACGTGGCGGACGCGGTGGTGCGCGCGGCGGCGTACGCGCCGCCGCGGCGTGCCGGGATGAACGCCCGGGCGTTCAATATCGGGACGGGCATCCCGACCTCCGTGGTCGAACTCGCCTCGGCGCTCATGCACACCACGGGGCGGAACGTGCCCGTGGAGTTCGCGCCGGCGCGGCCGGGTGAACAGCAGCAGTCGTACCTCGCGATCGACAAGGCGGCAGCCGAACTCGGCTGGCGTCCTTCCGTCTCGCTGTCGCAGGGCCTCGCGGAGACCTACGCGTGGTTCGCCCAGCGGGCGCTCACCTCCAGCGATTCACGCGCATGATCCTCGGGTTTCTGCAGATGGCCGGAGTGCCGCAGATCGGCGGGGCCACGCCGAACGGCGCCATCGACCTCATCGTCAGCGCTTCACTCAGCACCAAGATCGTGCTGAGCATCCTCGCCGTGCTCTCGCTGCTCAGCTGGACCGTGATGTTCAGCGCCTGGCGGCAGCTGAACAAGGCGGAGCGCGCGGCGGGCGAGTTCCAGCGCGAGTTCGAGCACGTGCCGCGGCTGGATGAAGCGGGAGCCCTGGTCAAGCGCGCCAAACCCGGCGCGCTGCCGCGGTTGTTCCTGCGGGCGATGCACTTCGTGTCCGAGGCCCGGGTGCGCAACCAGCAGTGGCGGGAGCTGTCGGGTGAGGCGCCGACGCCGATGGCCGGTGCGACGCACGCGCTCTCCGCCACGCAGATCGAGACGCTGCGGCTGGTGCTCGATGCCGAGGCATCGGCGGAGCGCGACCGTCTGGGGCGCTATCTCCCGTTTCTCGCGACCACGGGGTCGGCGAGCCCGCTCATCGGACTGTTCGGCACGGTGCTCGGGGTGATCGAGGCATTTCTCGGGATCGCCAGCAAGGGTTCCGGCAATCTCGGTGCCGTGGCGCCGGGCGTGGCCGAGGCGCTGATCGCCACGGCCGCCGCGCTGGCGGTGGCGATCCCGGCGACCTTCGGGTACAACATCTTCGCCAACAAGCTGAACCGGTTCGACGGGATGATGGAGAACTTCAGCACCTCCGTGATCGCGTTGCTGGCGCGCGAGGGGCACATCTAGGATGTCGCGCCGCCGCCATCGCCGGTTCGAACTCAACGCCGACATCAACGTCGTGAGTCTGATCGACGTGATGCTGTTGCTGCTCGTGATCTTCATGATCACGGCGCCGATGATGCAGGGCGGGGTGGACATCGCCCTGCCCAGGGCCGAAGCGCGTCCGATCACGTCGAAGAGCGGGATGACGGTCACCGTCACGCGCGACGGCAGCATCCTGGTGGACGACGGGACGCCGATGACCTATGCCGAGTTCCGGGCGGCGTTCCAGACGCTGGCCAGGGACCGCGCCCAGCAGGGGCTGTATCTGCGCGCCGATTCGCGCGTGGACTATGGGCTCGTGGCGCAGGTGCTGGCGGTGATCCAGGCGGCCGGGGTGCGCGACGTCGGGTTGATCACCGATCAGGAGCAGGTGCCCTGAGATGAGCGTCCGGCAGGGGCCGCCGTCGCTCACGCTGCCGATCGGGGCGTCCGTCCTCCTGCACGCCGCGGTGATCGCGGCGTTGTTCGTGTTCCGGCCGGCGGCGCCGCCGGCCATGCCGCCGGTGTACCGCGTGAATCTGGTGGCGGCGCCGCCGGGCCCGCGCGCGGTGGGCGTCGTGCAGGCGACGCCGGCGCCGGCCGCGGAGCGGCCCAGACCGGTGCCTCCTCCCCGCGCGAAGGCGGTCCCCAAGGCGATGCCGGCCCCCCCGACCCGGAAGCGCGAGAAGCCCGCTCCGGCCAAGCGCGAAGCGACCCCCGTCCCGCCCGAGGCCAAGACCTCGCCCGTGACGAGGAAGACGCAGGCGGCGGGCGGCGGGGCCGAAGGGGGCAAGGGCGCGGACGTGGCGAACGTGAGCACCGCAGGGATCGATTTTCCATTTCCAGGTTATCTTCAGAACATCTTGCGGCAAATCGCGTTGCGCTTCAGTCCCGGCAGCAGCGGCGCCCTCACGGCCGAGGTGGCGTTTCTCATCCATCGCGATGGGAGCGTGACCAACTTCCGATTCCAGAAGCGGTCCGGTTCGTTCGCGTTCGATCTTGCCGCGCAGGGGGCGGTGGACGCGGCGGGAACGGCGCACGCGTTCGGTCCGCTGCCGTCCGCGTATCCCGATGACGTCTTGCCCGTGATCTTCTCCTTCGATCCCCGGATCATTCACTGATGAACGGCCCCGTACGCCTCGCCCTTGCCCTCCTCTGCGGGGCAGGGCCGCTGCTTGCCCAGGACACGACGACGAAAGGGGTCCGCATCACGCTCTCGTATGACGCCGGGGTGCGGCCCGGCGTGGTGGTGCTCCCGGTGGCCGGCGCCAACGGCGATTCGATCCAGGCGATCATCCAGCGCGATCTCGACTACGGCGACCGCGTGAACGTCATCGTGATCCCGGATTCGATGGCCGCCGCCATCCGGAGCGGATTCGATTCGGCGGGCAACCCCGTCGGGATGAACTACGGCGTGTTCAAGACCCTCGGGGCGCTGGCCGTGGTGCGGGTCACGAACACCGATCGCGGGCTCCACGTGGCGCTGCACGACGTGGTCCATTCGCGGGTGATCGACGTGAATGAATTCGCCCTGCCGCCCGGCGCCGCGACCAGGCCATGGCGCATGGCCGTGCACCGCGTCTCGGACGAGCTGGAACGGTGGATCACGGGCGTCCAGGGCGTCGCGGCGACGCGGATCGCCTACGTGCGCTCGCACGCCGTGCACGTCGTGGATAGCGACGGGGCCGACGACGTCACGATCCCGATGGTCGGCGATGGGCTGTCGCCGGCCTGGAGCCCCGATAGCCGATCGCTGGCCTACGCCACGTTTGGCGACAATTCGCGGGTCGTCGTGTATGACGTGCGGTCGGGGCAGTCCCGGGCGTTCAGCAGCCGGCGCAACACCAACGTCAGCACGCCCATCTTCAGCCCCGACGGATCAACGATTCTTTACACGCTCGCCGGGGAGAACGGATCCGATCTGTACAGCGTCCCGGTGACGGGCGGCACGCCCCAGCGGGTCTCGGTGAGCGGTGGCACCGACAGCGGGACCCCGAGCTACAGCCCCGACGGACGCCGGATCGCATTCACTTCGGACCGGGCCGGCCCGCCGGAGATTTATATTATGGACGCCGACGGGACGAATGCGGATATGTTCACCACGTACAGTTTCGGTTCCAGGAACTACCGCTCCAATCCCGATTGGTCGCCTGATGGGCTGAACATCGCGTATCAGGCGTACTATCCCGACGCCTCGGGGAACTTCCAGGTGTTCACGATGTCGTTGCGCGACCGGACGCCCAAGCAGTTGACGAGCGACGGCGAGAATGAGGATCCGAGCTGGGCGCCGGATGGGCGCCACCTCGTGTTCACGTCCACGCGCAGCGGAGTCAAGGAGTTGTGGGTGATTGACACGCAGTCGGGCCGGATTCGGCAGCTCACGCACTCCGCGGGTACGTCGCGGTTGGCCGCGTGGTCGCCGCATCTGGCGCCATAGAACGTGCCGAACCTCCGACGGCGCGTGCCGGATCACGCTGGATCGCACGCTGTTCAACCCCGAGTCAAGGAGACCAGACCCATGCACGCTTCACGTATCCTGCCCGCGACGCTCCTGGTCGCGGCTACCGCGCTCTCGGCTTGCCACAAGAAGCCCGAGGTCGCACCCGCCCCGATGCCGGTGCCGATCGACAGCACCGCCATCAAGCAGCACATCGCCGACTCGACCGCCGCGGCCGACCGCGCGCGCGAGGCGGCGGAGGCTGCGGCGGCCGCGAAGGCCCGGGCCGACAGCATCGCCAAGGCCGAGGCCGAAGCCGCGACGCAGGCCTCGATGCGCGCCGCGCTCACCAAGCCGATCCATTTCGACTTCAACAAGTTCGACCTGCGGCCCGAGGATCAGGCGACGCTCGACGCGAAGCTTCCGATCCTCCTCGCCAATCCGGGGCTCACGATCCAGGTGGCCGGCAACACCGACGAGCGTGGTTCCACCGAGTACAACCTGGCGCTGGGCCAGCGTCGCGCCGCGACGGCCAAGCGGTATCTGACCGAGCACGGCGTGGCCGAGAGCCGGATCGAGACCGTGAGTTACGGGGAAGAGCGCCCGGTGTGCACCGACCACGACGAGTCGTGCTGGTCGCAGAACCGCCGCGATGAATTCACGATCACGGCCGGCGGCGCCGGCATGCTGAACAAGCCCGGGTCCTGATGCGCGCCCGTGCAGTTTTGGCGCCGGCCGCGGCGCTGCTGCTCAGCGGATGTCTCGCCTCCAAGGGAGACATCCGTCTGCTGCAGGATGACATGGCCTCGCTCGGTGCGCAGCAGGCGCAGCAGGCGCAGGCCCAGGCCAAGGCCCGGGCGCGTTCCGATTCGATCCTCCGGTTGCGGCTCGATTCGGCCATCGCCTCGCTCACCGTGATCAACGATTCGGTCCGGGCGATCGGCCAGCGGACGATGACCTTCCAGGCGAACACGAGCCAGGCGTTGTACGACGTCGGGCAGCAGTTGATCACGCTCCAGAACCGAGCCGGCATCAGCCAGCGTCAGATCCAGGACCTGGCGGCGCAGCTCGAGGCACAACACGAGCGGATGAGCCCCGACTCGACGACCGGCGGCGGCGCAGCCAAGCCGCAGGCGCAGGGGCCGGGACCGGCGCGGCTGTTCGCGATGGGGCGGGACCAGTACGACAACGGGGCCTACGGTACGGCGCGGATGGCGTTCACGCAGATGCTCCAGCAGTATCCCGACTCGATCCGGGCGCCGCAGGCCATGAACTACATTGCGCAGACGTACGAAGGCGAGGCCAACGCGGGGGCCGCGGATTCCGTGTACCAGGCACTGGTGGCCAAATTCCCCCAGAGCCCGCAGGCCCCGTCGGCGCTGTACAAGCACGGGCTGTGGCTGATCGCGCAACACCAGACGGCGGACGCGCGGAAGGTGCTGCAGCGCGTGGTCTCCGAGTATCCAAACAGCGATGCCGCTCCGCTGGCGACGGACCGGCTGCGCACGCTTCCGAACCCCTAATCGGACGTCGAGGGTTTGATGGTCGCCAAGAAGTCGGATGAAATGCCCTTCCTCGATCATCTCGAGGAACTGCGGTGGCGCCTCGTGTGGTCGATCGGGGCGCTCGCCGTGGGGCTGGCCATCGGCGTCTTCATCGTCGTCCGCTTCCACGCGATCCTGTTTCTCGAGAAGCCGATCCTGCCCTATCTCGAGGGACGGAAGCTGGTGTACACCCATCCGGGTGACACGTTCTCGATCCTGATGTCGGCGTCGCTGGTCATCGGCGGCATCATCGCGCTGCCGATGATCGGCTACCAACTCTGGTCGTTCCTGTCGCCCGCGCTGTATAGGCGCGAGAAGCGGGTGGCCATTCCGATCATCTTCACCGGCGTGCTGCTGTTCGCGTGCGGGGTGGCGCTGGCGTACTACTTCGTGCTGCCGCTGGCGCTGGACTACCTGATGCATCTGGAGTCCGACGCGTTGACGCCGATGATCACGGCGTCGGAGTACTTCGGCTTCGTGACCACGCTCTGCGTGGCGTTCGGGGCCGTGTTCGAGCTGCCCCTGGCGATCGTCGGGCTCACGGCGCTGGGCATCGTCAAGCCGCAGTTCCTGACCAAGTACCGCCGGCACGCGATCGTGGCCTGCTGGGCGGTGTCGGCGATCATCACGCCCGGCGACTTCCTGGGCACGACGTTCGCCCTCGCCATTCCGCTGTACCTGCTGTTCGAGATCAGCGTCGTGCTGTCGTACATCGTCTACAAGCGTCGCGAGCGACGGCACGCCCAGCTGGCCGAGGACGAGGGCGCGGCATGAAGCGGTGGCTGGTGCTGGCGGCGCTGATCGCCCTGCCGTCGGTGCTCCCGGCGCAGGGCATCCCGCGGCGCCCGCCGGTCCAGCGGGCGCCGGGCGACACGAACCGCGTGCGCCGCGACACCACGGGCCGCGATTCACTGGGCACGGTCAAATGGTCGGCGCCCGACTCGGTGATGCAGGCGCTGATGGCCCGCAAGGGCTATACCGTCACGCGCTACGAGGGCGGCACGGTGGCGTTCGACGCACTCACGCAGGCGATCGCGCTCGCCGCGGGCCAGGCCCGGCAGGCGGTGGTGCAGCGTGGCGACCAGACCGTGATCACCGATTCGACCATCCGCTACAACAGCGACACGCGCGGCATCACGGTGACCAGCCGTGATACGGCGGGCGCCGGGTACGTCATCGTGCCCGGCGGCGGGCAGGCGCCCATTGCCGGCCGCACGACGGCCACGTACAACCTGAGCGAGCGCTCGGGGCGCATCAACGACGCCCGGGTGGCCGTGGAGAACGGCGGGCAGACCTGGTACGTGGCGCCGGAGGTGGTCAAGATCGAGGCGGGGGACTCCACCAAGGGCATCGCCCCGCGGCTGTACGGCGCCTCGGCCAGCCTCACGTCGTGCGACGACAGCCTGGCGCCCGACTACCACTTTGAGATCGGCGAGATCAAACGCTCCAAGAACATGATGGTGGGGCGACCGGCGGTGCTGTACATCGCCGACGTGCCCGTGATGTGGCTTCCGTTCTTCTTCCAGGACACGCGCACCGGGCGCAAGAGCGGCATGCTGACGCCGCGATTCGGCGTCGCCGACATCATCCGCAACAGCCCCAGCTACCGCCGCGACATCGAGAACATCGGGTGGTATTGGGCGCTCAATAACTACATGGATGCGTCGCTCTGGCTCGACTGGCGGAGCAGCACCGGCGGCTCGGCGCTGGGCGATCCCGGCTGGGCCCGGTTCAACGGCCAGTGGCGGTACGGCTGGCGCGACCGGTTCCTCACCGGCCAGATCGCCTCGTCGTACACGGCGCAGCGCGACGGACAGACCAACCTGGCGTTGAGCTGGACGCACAGCCAGCAGTTCTCGCGCAACAGCCGGCTCACGGCGAACATGAACTACGTCACGAGCACCACGCTGCAGCGCCAGAATACCTTCAATCCGTACGCGGCGCTGGCCACGATCTCGTCGTCCATCAACTATCAGCAGAAGGTGGGGCCGGCCAACATCAGCATCGGCGGCACGCGCAAGCAATATCCGGGCCGTCAGCAGGTGGACATGAACTTCCCGACGATCAGCGTCGCCTCGAGCCCGATCAGCCTGGCCTCGTGGCTCAGTTGGACGCCGGGATTCAACTTCTCCGACAACCAGAGCCTGCACATCGATCAGCCGGGGTTGTTCAGCCAGCGATACAGCGTCAACGCGTCGGGGGCGCTCGACTCGACCACCGTCAAGCGCAGCAGCTACCAGCGATCGATCTCGTTCGACACGCCGATCCAGATCTTCGGTTTCAACCTGAAGAACGCGTTCACGGTCAACGACCAGCAGAACATCTTTCCGCAGCAGTATCTGGTGTACCCGAACCCGAACGACACGTCGGTGCACCAGCAGCGCGTGTTCGCGAGCACGTTCCGCACCGACGTCGATTGGACGCCGACGTTCTCGCTGCCGGCCATGGGGCAGGGCAACATCCTGCACATGGCGCCCAGCCTCGGATTCCAGAACGTGGATCCGGGGGCGTACTGGGTGCGCACCGAGCGCACGGGCGGCCAGTTCGTGCATCAGTCCAAGCGCCCCACCTTCGGGCTGGGGATCGCGCCCACGATCTACGGGCTGATCCCCGGAATCGGACCGTTCTCACGATTCCGGCACACGATCAGCCCCGAGATCAGTTTCAGTTATGCGCCGGCGGCCGGGGTGAGCGACGCGTACCTCGCGGCCACGGGCCGCACGCGCGTGGGATACCTGGGCTCGCTGGCGCAGAAGGCCGTGACGTTGCGGCTCACGCAGAACTTCGAGGGGAAGCTGAAGGCCAAGCAGGACACGACCACCGGCGGACAGCCGGCCGAGGAGAAGAAGCTCAAGCTGCTGTCGATCAACTTCTCGTCGCTGACCTATGACTTCGAACGCGCCGCCGCCACGCACCGCGCCCTGTCCGGCATCTCCTCGGACGCCTTCTCGTACAGCGTGAACTCGGACCTCGTACCCGGGCTGTCGCTCAATGTCGGGTACTCGCTGTTCCAGGGCAATCCGCTCAGCGATACGGCGCAGTTCAAGCCGTTCCGGAATTCGGTGTCCGCCAGCTTCAGCATCAGCAAGGAGCAGAATCCGTTCGGGTTCATCTTCCGGATGCTGGGCATCTCGCACGACTCGACGGCCGCGCCGGCGGGCGCGGCCGCCCCCGGGATGGGCCCCGATCAGCAGTTCGCGCAGCAGGTGGCGGCCCAGCCGGTGGCGGGAATGGGCTCGCGGAACACGCTCTATCTGGCCCCGGTCTCGCGGTCGTGGTCGGCCTCGTTCAACTTCAGTGCGGCGCGCCAGCGCCCGCCGGTGGGCGGCACGGTGATCAACACCGATCCCACGATCTACTGTCAACCGTTCCGGGATCCCGCGAGTTCGTCGTACAATCCGGCGGCGTACGACCTCTGTGTCCAACAGCAGAGCACGGCGCCCACGCTCGATCAGCCGATCAGCAATACGTCGGCCGGCGGGCCCACCTACGTCAATCCGCCCACGTCGTCGGTGGGCAGCAGCATCGAGTTCCCGCTCACGGAAAAGTGGTCGGCGGCGTGGCGAACCACGTACAACTTCGTCCAGCACCAATTCGCCAGCCAGGATGTGCAACTGGTGCGCGACCTCCACGACTGGCGGGCCATCTTCTCGTTCACCCAGTCGCCCAACGGCAACTTCGCCTTCTCGTTCCAGATCGCGCTCAAGGCGGAGCCCGACCTCAAGTTCGACTACAACCGGGGCACGTACCGCACGCAGGCGTTGCCGTAGCGCGCCGGCTGCGCGCCTCCCTTGAATTGTCGCGCGTCGACGGAGACATTCCGGCCCATGACACGGCCCGTGGTATTGGACGGCAATTCGCTCGCCATCGAGGACGTGGCGGCGGTGGCCGCGGACCGCGCGCCGGTGACCCTCGCCCCCGCGGCGCGGGAGCGCATCCGGCGCACCCAGGCCGTGGTCGCGCAGCTGGTGGAGCGCAACGCCGTCGTGTACGGCGTGACCACCGGCTTCGGCAAGCTGTCCGACGTCGCCATTCCGCACCACCGGCTGGCCGAACTGCAGGTGAGCCTCGTGCGCAGCCACTCGGCGGGCGTGGGGGCGCTGCTCCCCGAGCGCGAGGTGCGGGCGATGATGTTGCTGCGCGCCAACGTGATCAGCAAAGGCCATTCGGGCGCGCGGCCGGAACTCCCCGAGCTGTTGATCGGCATGCTGAACGCGGGTCTCTACCCGCCGGTGCCGGAGCAGGGGAGCGTGGGGGCGAGCGGAGACCTCGCCCCCCTGGCTCATCTCGCCCTGTCGATGATCGGCGAGGGGGATCTGTTCCGCGGCGACGCGCGGGGCCCCGCCACCGAGATGTTGCGCGCGGCCGCGCTGGCGCCGGTCGTCCTGGGCCCCAAGGAGGGGCTCACGCTGATCAACGGCACGCAGGCCCACACCGGCATCGCCGCCCTGGCCCTGACGGACGCCCGGCAGCTCTGGCATGTGGCGCACGTGGCGGGCGCGATGACGCTGGAAGCGCTGCTCGGGACGCCGGTGGCGTTCGATGCCCGCATCCAAGCGGTGCGCGGCCAGGCGGGGCAGATCACGTCGGCGGCGCTGCTGCGCGACCTGCTCGAGGGCAGCGAGATTCGCGAGTCGCACCGGGTGGGCGATCCGCGGGTGCAGGACGCCTACTCGTTGCGGTGCATGCCGCAGGTGCACGGTCCGGTGCTCGACGCGATGGAGTTCGCCACGGGTCTCGTGTCGCGCGAGCTCAATGCGGCCACCGACAATCCGCTCGTGTTTGAAGACGGCACGCTCCTCAGCGGCGGCAACTTCCACGGCCAGGCCGTGGCGCTGGCGCTCGACGTGCTGGCGATCGCGCTCACCAATCTGGCCACGATGTCGGAACGCCGGATCGATCGCCTGGTGCACCCCGATCTCAATCAGGGGCTGCCGCCCTTCCTGGCCCGCGACGCCGGCGTGAACTCCGGCTTCATGATGGCGCAGGTGACGGCGGCGTCCATCGCCAGCGAGTGCAAGGTGCTCGCGCATCCGGCGAGCGTGGACACCATCCCCACCGACGGGAACAAGGAAGACGTGGTGCCGATGGCGATGGCCGCGGCGTGGAAGCTCCGGCGCGTCGTCCAGAACGTGCGTTATGTGCTGGCCATCGAGCTCATGTGCGCCGCGCAGGGCCTGGACTACCGGGCGCCGCTGGCGCCGGGACGCGGCGTCGCCCGGGCGCATCGCGCCGTGCGCGCGATAGTCGCCACGCTCGAGGATGATCGCGTGCTCTCCGGCGATATCACGCGGCTCGCCGACGCGATCGCCGGCGATCATTTCGCCCCCGCGCCGAGCGGACGATGACGGACGCCCTCGTACCCCGCGCCGGCGCCCGGCCGGTGCGCGCGCCGCGCGGCAGCACGATCTCGTGCAAGGGCTGGCAGCAGGAGGCCGCGCTCCGCATGCTGATGAACAACCTCGATCCCGAGGTGGCCGAACGCCCCGACGATCTCGTGGTCTATGGCGGCACGGGGCGCGCGGCGCGGAGCTGGGAGGCGTTCGACGCGATCGTGCGGTCGCTGCGCGCGCTCGAGCACGACGAGACGCTGCTCGTGCAGAGCGGCAAGCCGGTGGCGGTATTCCGCACCCACGCCGGGGCGCCCCGCGTGCTCATCGCCAACGCCAATCTCGTGGGGCGTTGGGCCACCTGGGAGCACTTCCGCGAACTCGAGCGCGCCGGGCTGACGATGTTCGGCCAGATGACCGCCGGGTCGTGGATCTACATCGGGTCGCAGGGCATTCTCCAGGGCACCTACGAGACGTTCGGCGCCATGGCGCGCCGGCACTTCGGCGGCACCCTGGCGGGACGGTTCGTGCTCACCGCCGGGCTGGGCGGCATGGGGGGCGCCCAGCCGCTCGCGGCGACGATGCACGGCGCGGCGATCCTCGGCGTCGAAGTCGACGAGGCCCGCATCGACAAGCGGATCGCCACGGGCTACTGCGACCGCAAGGCGCACACGCTCGACGCCGCCCTGGCCCTCATCGACGACGCGCGGGCGGCCAAGCGCGCGCTCTCGGTGGGCCTCGTGGGCAACGCGGCGGAACTGCTGCCCGAGCTCGTCGCCCGTGGCGTGGTGCCCGACGCGGTCACCGACCAGACCAGCGCCCACGATACGCTCAACGGCTACGTGCCCGCCGGCCACACGCTCGCCGAAGCCGCGGAACTGCGGCGCGCCGATCCGGCGCGCTACGTGGAACTGGCCGAGCAGTCCATCGCCGCGCACGTGCGCGCGATGCTCGCCCTGCAGGCGCGCGGCGCCGTGGCGTTCGACTACGGGAACAACATCCGGACCGTGGCGTTCGATCGCGGCGTGGCCCGCGCGTTCGACATCCCGGGGTTCATTCCCGAGTACGTGCGGCCGCTGTTCTGCGAAGGGAAGGGGCCGTTCCGCTGGGTGGCGTTGTCCGGCGACCCCGAGGACCTGCGTCGCACCGACGCGCTGATCCTCGAACTGTTCCCGCACGACGAACAGCTGCGGCGGTGGATCACGCTGGCCCAGGAGCGCGTGCAGTTCCAGGGGCTCCCGGCACGGATCTGCTGGCTGGGGCAGGGAGAACGCGCCCGGTTCGGCATCGCGCTCAACGACCTCGTGGCCCGCGGCGAGCTCTCGGCGCCGATCGTCATCGGACGCGACCACCTCGACACCGGGAGCGTGGCGTCGCCGTTCCGCGAGACCGAGAAGATGCTGGACGGCAGCGACGCCGTGGCCGACTGGCCGATCCTGAACGCGATGCTCAACGTGGCCAGCGGCGCGTCGTGGGTGTCGTTCCATCACGGCGGCGGCGTGGGCATCGGCAACTCCCTGCACGCCGGCCAGGTGATCGTGGCCGACGGCACGCCGGAGATGCGGGTACGGCTGGAGCGCGTGCTCACCAACGACCCCGGCATCGGCGTGGCGCGCCACGCCGACGCGGGGTACGAAGAGGCGGTGGTCACGGCCCGGCGCGAGGGGATCACGCTGCCGATGATCGGATAGCCGCCGCAGCAGGCAGTCGGCAGCGGGCCGTCGGCGCGGGGCCCCGAATCGCACGCCGCCGCCCGCCCGTTGCGCCATCCCCCGCATTCATCCGAGTCCATGCTCTCTTCGCGCTTCAGGCCCTGGCACGTTCCGCTGTTCATCGGCAAGTACGCCTGGCTCACGATGCGCCGGATGCCGGTCCTCGTGCACTTCGAAGTCACGCTGCGCTGCAATGCGCGCTGCGGCTTCTGCGACTACTGGAAGACCCATCCCAGCGCCCGCGACCAGGAGCTGGCGAGCTTCGCCGACGCGGCCCGGTTCTTCAATCCGATGATGGTCACGTTCACCGGCGGCGAACCGCTCATGCGGCGCGATCTGGAGTCCATCGTGAGCGCGGTGTCGGCCGCCGTGCGCCTCAAGTACGTGGCCCTCATCACCCACGGCGCCATGCTCACGCCGGCGCGCGCCCGCTCGCTCTGGGATGCCGGCGTGCACCAGTTCAACATCTCGCTCGATTATCTGGACGGGCGTCACGACTCGGCCCGCGGCATTCCCGGGCTCACCGACCGGATCTTCGCCGCCGTGCCCGGCATGCTGGCCCTGGGGGTCGACAACATCCGGTTCAATACGGTGATCAAGAACGACAACCTCGACCAGATCCTCCCGATCGTGGAGCGGGCGTGGGAGATCGGCGCCGGCGTCAATCTCAGCGTGTACACCGACGCCAAGAACGGCAACGACGCCTACCGGCTGGGCGACGCGCACGGCCGCGAGCTCGACGAACTGGTCGCCGCGCTGCTCGCGTTCAAGCGCCGGCATCGCGGCGTGATCACCAGTTCCGACTACTACCTGCGGCAGATCCCACGCTACGTGCGCGGCGCGCTGCGCGAGCCCTGCCGGTCGGGCATTCGCACCATCCACGTGGATCCGGTGGGACACGTCAAGCGGTGCCCCGATTTTCCCACCGATTTCCACTGGCGTGACTTCCGACGCTATCAACCCATCAAGTGCAATGCCTGCTATTATGCGTGCCGGGGCGAGGCGCAGGCCCCGCTGGAATGGTCGCGGGTGCAGGATGTGATGGGCTCGACGCGCGCCGGAGGGGCGGTATGACGGAATTCCTGCTCGTCAACGCGACACAGGTGCTCACGTGCGCCGGTCCCGCCGAGGCGCGCCGTGGTGCGGCGATGGCCGATGCCGCGCCGCGCAGCGGCCACGCGGTGGCGGTGCGCAACGGCCTCGTCGACGCCGTGGGCCCGGAGGATGCCGTGCGCCGCGCCTATCCCGATGCCGAACTCATCGACTGCGAGCGCGGCCTCCTCACCCCGGGATTCGTCGATTCGCACACCCACGCGATCTTCGGCCGCGGACGGTACGCCGAGCACGAGATGCGCGCCGCCGGCCTGGACTACATGGAGATCGCGCGCCGCGGCGGCGGGATTCACGCCTCGGTGCGCGATCTCCGCGCGCGCGACGAGACCGACCTCTACACGCTGGCCGCGGCCCGCCTGCGCCAACTCGCCCGGAGCGGCGTGACGACGGTCGAGGTGAAGTCGGGGTACGGGCTCACCGTGGACGACGAGCTCAAGATGCTGCGCGTCATTCGCCGGCTCGCCGCCGACCTGCCGCTCCGGATCGTGCCCACGTTCCTCGGCGCCCATGAGGTGCCGCTCGAGCACCGTGGGTCGCCCCGGTCGCGCCGCGCCTATATCGATCTGCTCATCCACGAACTCATTCCGCGGGTCGCCGCCGAGCGCCTGGCCGTGTTCGCGGACGTGTTCTGCGAGACCCACGTGTACACGGCGGCCGAATCGCGCGAGATCCTCGAGGCGGCGCGCGGTGCCGGACTCGAACTCAAGCTGCACGCCGACGAACTGAGTCCCTCCGGCGGCGCCGAGCTCGCGGCGGCCCTCGATGCCACGTCGGCCGACCACCTGGCCGCGATATCGGATGCCGGGATCGCCGCCCTGGCCGGCGCCCACACCGTGGCCACCCTCCTGCCGGCCACGATGACCTTCCTCGGCCGGCCGGCCCAGGCGCCGGCGCGCCGGTTGATCGAGGCCGGCGTCCCCGTGGCCCTCGCCACCGATTTCAATCCTGGCACGTCGCCCACTCTCCACTTTCCCACCGTGCTCACGCTGGCCGTGAGCCAACTGCGGTTGAGCGCCGCCGAGGCCCTGGTGGCGGCCACCGTGAACGGCGCGGCCGCGCTCGGCCTGGCCGGGTCGGTGGGGCAGATTGCCCCAGGATTCTCGGCCGACCTCGCGCTGTTCGACGCCGAGGACTATCGTGAACTCCCATACTGGTTTGGCGCGCAGCTGTACCGGCGGTCCTGGGTGCGGGGCAAACCTTGTGACTGGTAGCACTTAGCGGTAGGTTATTACGTTCGTCTCCCCCCGACGAGGATCACCGTCGGCCCTTCTCCTGAAGCCTTCCGGGCGCTGATGTCGAACATCGCCAAGCTCAAAAAGAAGGCGGCCGAATTCGAGCTCAAGCGGCAGCCGGACAAGGCGCTCTCCGCGTATATCGAGCTGCTGACGGAGTACGAGGCCAGCCCCGAGGAGATGGACGTCGCCCTGTTCAATCGGGTGGGCGACCTGCTCCTCAAACAGGGGAATGTGGCCGACGCGGTCGACTACTACGAAAAGGCCGTCGACCACTACAGCGAGGGTGGCTTCTTCAACAACGCCATCGCGCTCTGCAACAAGATCCTCCGCCAGTCTCCGGGGCGCACGAGCGTCTACTACAAGCTCGGCAAGATCAGCGCCCAGAAGGGGTTCACGGCCGACGCCAAGCGGAACTTCCTCGAATTCGCCGATCGCATGCAGAAGGCCGGCAAGCTCGACGAGGCCTTCCGCGCGCTCAAGGAGTTCGCCGATCTCTGCCCGGATCAGGACGACATCCGCCTGATGCTCGCCGACCAGCTGCAGAAGGTGGGCAAGGCGCCCGAGGCGGTGCAGCAGTTGCAGCTCCTCTACCAGCGCTACATGGCGGAGGATCGCAAGTCCGAAGCGGAAGCCACGGCCGAGCGCATTCGCTCCATCGATCCCGACGCCGAAGTGCGCGCCGGCGACACGCCGCTCGAGACCAAGGCGCAGGATCTGGTCTTCCTGGATCTGAACGAAGCGCCGCGTCCGGCGCGCATGAGCACGCAGATGGGCGCACCGTCGCCTGCCGCGCCGCCTCCTCCGGCGGCCCCGCGCGCGACGCCGCCCGTGGCCCCATCGATCGTGGAGCCCACGCACGTGGCCGGTGCGGTCACCGCCCATGAGGCCGACGCAGCGGCGCTCGATGGGGTGACGCGAGCGACCGACCTCGCGGCCGGCACCGATGCCGGCGCGGCGCAGGACGCGGCGCCCCTCGCCGGACTGGAGGCGACGTCTTTCGACGCCCGCGCCACGGGCGCCTTCCCCGCGTCGCTGGTCGACCTGGAGCCGACTTCGCTGTTCGAGCCCGAGCCGGAGCTGCCCGCGGAAGCCGAAGCCGCCGTCGAAGCCGAAACCGAGGTGGACGCGGACATCGAGGGCCCGGCGCTCGAGTTGATCCTGCCGGATGATGCGGCGCCCACCCTGCCGATGCCGACGCCGCGGTCGAGCGCCACGCCGGCATCCGCGTCCCCCACGGCCGGGCTGCCCCTCATGGACTTCGAGGAGCCCGGGCGCCCCTCCGGCGAAGTGCGGGCCGCCGAGATGGAGGCGACGCCGAGCGAGGGCATGACCGCGGGCCGGATCTCGGACGTCGGCCGGGCCTCGACCCTGCTCGCGGCGCATTCGGTGGAGATGCTGCACGCCGTGGTGGAGGGCGCGCCGGAGGACTGGGATGCGCACCGCGAGTTGGGCGAAGCGATGCTCGAGGCGGGCGACCGCGAGGGTGGTCTCCACGCGTTCGAGACGGCCATGCGCGGCTACGAGCGCGACGGCAATCTCGACGCCGCCGCCTCGATGGCCGACGAGATCGTGCGCGCCGATCCGGGTTCCGTGAAGCACTACCAGAAGCGCGTGGAATACGCGTTCCGGTCCAACGACAAGCGGCGCCTGGTCGACGCGTATCTGGAGTTGGCCGACGCGCTGTTCCGCGGCGACCAGGCCGACAAGGCGCGCGTGATCTACCGGCGTGTGCTGGATCTCTCGCCCAACGACCTGCGGGCCCAGGCGGCCCTCAGCGCGTTGCCCGAAGTCCCGGCGGCCGACGCGGCGCAGGGGCACGGCGCGCCCGCGGGCGAGCGCAAGTCGCGTCCCGTGGAGACGCCGCGCGATGGCGGATCGTTCGTCAATCTGGGCGATCTCATGCGGGAGGAGGAGCCGGCCAAGGACACGCGCATGGTCGTGGCCGAGGAAGAGCCGACCGGCGACGAGGAGGCCGACTTCGCGGACATGCTCAAGAAGTTCAAGCAGGGCGTGGCCGAGAACGTCGAGGAAGAGGACTACCAGAGCCACTACGACCTGGGCATCGCGTACAAGGAGATGGGACTGCTCGACGAGGCGATCTCCGAATTCCAGAAGGCCCTGCGTGGCGCCGACAAGCGCGTGCGCACGTACGAGTCCATCGGCCAGTGCTTCATGGAAAAGGCGCAGTACCAGATGGCGGCCACGCTGCTGGGCCGCGCGCTCCTCGAGAAGGGCATGAGCGACGATCAACTCGTCGGCGTGCTGTACCTGCTGGGCCGCGCCTGCGAAGAACTGGGCAGGCCCGCCGACGCCATCACCTACTATCAGCGCATCTTCGTCGTCGACATCCAGTTCCGTGACGTCGGGGAGCGGATGAACGCCCTCGAGAAGGCCGGCCGGTGAGCGGCGTCATCGCCCGCCCGCGGTCGCCGATGACCGACGCGCTCCGCGGCATCCAGGCCCCGGTCATGGACCGGCTCGAGCGCGTGGTCGAAGAGATGCATCGCATGATCACCTCCGACCTCGCGATGGTGGAGCAGGTGAGCGCCCACCTCCTGGGCATGCGCGGCAAGATGTTCCGGCCCACGCTCCTGCTGCTGGCCAGCGACCTCGAAGGCAAGCCCGAGCCGCGCGCCGTCACGCTCGCCGCGGTCATCGAGCTCATGCATCTGGCCACCCTCGTGCACGACGACTCGGTGGATCACTCGGCCACGCGCCGCGGCCTGCCCACCGTCAACTCGATGTTCAGTCATCAGGTGTCGGTGATCATGGGGGACTTCCTCTATTCCCGGGCCCTGCGGGCGCTGGTCACGGTGCGTGACTTCGACGTCCTGCGCGTGATCACCGACGTGTCGAGCGAGCTGAGCATGGGCGAGATGCGGCAATTGGCGGCCATCGATGCGCTGAGCTTCGGCGAGGACGAGTACTTTCTGCTCATCCGCGCCAAGACGGCGTCGCTGCTCTCGGCGGCGTGCGAGAGCGGCGCGCTGTGCGGCGCGCCGCGGTTCCGCGACGCGCTGGCCCGCTACGGCGACCGGCTGGGCATGGCGTTCCAGATCATCGACGACATCCTCGATTATACCGAGGACGAGTCGGTCACCGGCAAGCCGTCGGGCAACGATCTGCGGGAACACAAGGTCACGCTGCCCCTCATCGCGGTGCTGCCGGCGTTGTCGGCGGCGGCGCGCCGCCGCGTGGACCAGCTGTTCTCCGACGACCAACCGTCGGACGAGGCGATCCAGGACGTGATGGGCATCGTGGCCGAGGCCGGCGGGATCGACGCCGCGCGGCGCCGCGGCGAGCAGTTCGCGATCGAGGCCGAAGATGCGCTGGCCGCGGTGCCGCCGTCTCCCGCGCGCGCCGCCCTCGTCGACGCGATCGCGTACGTCACCGACCGGCGCTGGTGATGCCGCCGCGCGGATCGTCCAGACATCGCCCAGGCTTCCACGCGCTGGTGCTCGCCATCGGGTTCATCGTCGGCGGCGCGTTCACGCAGATCGCGAGGCTCTGGCTGCCGGCCGGCGCGGTGAAGGAATTCCTGACCACGGGGGTCACGCCATCGATCGGGCCGTTGCCCATCGACCTCATCATCATCAAGTTCAGTGTAGGCCCGGTGGCCCTCGACGTCTCGCTGCTCAGTCTGGTCGGGGTGCTCGTTGCCTACCTCATCGCACGATCGCTCTTCTAGGAGACGATATGAATTTCGGTAACTTCGGCGTCATGGAGTGGCTCGTTGTCCTGGCGATCGTGCTCGTGCTGTTCGGCGCCAAGCGCGTGCCCGAGATCGGGGCCTCGCTGGGCAAGGGCATTCGCGAATTCAAGCGCAGCATCAACGACGTGCAGCGGCAGGTGACGGAGCCCGAAGAGGAGCGCCGCATCGACCGGATGGCGCCGGGCGAGCCGGTGGCGCGGGCCAATGCCGCGGACGAGCCGGTGCGCGAACCCAAGCGGTTGATCTGAACCAACGCGCGGCTCGCGCAGACAAAACGGCGCCCCGGCTTCTGGCCGGGGCGCCGTTTGAGCATTCGGGGCCGGACTCAGCTCGCGGCGTGCCGCGTGGCCGCGTCGATCTGCTTGCGACGGTCGTCGATCTTGGCCGAGTCGTGCAGGTCCTGGAGGAACATCTGCAGGCGCGCCTGCTGCAGCTGGTTGAGCCGCTGCTGACGCTGCACGTCCTTCTGCTTGGCCCACGCGGCGCTGTCGGCACTCACGCGGCGATCCACGCGAAGGACCGTGATCTGTGTTTCGCCGCGCACCGGTTGGCTGACCGCGCCCAGGGGAAGCCCGAACGCGGCGCCGATGGCGCGCGTGTACTGGCCCCCGAGACCCGGCACGAACGCCGTGCGCGTGAACATCACCGCCGTCTTCTGGACGTGGAGGTTCATCTTCTGCGCCGCGGCTTCGAGGGTTGACGACGCGGCGGCGGTGGCGAATGCCGTGGCCGGCGCCATCATCCGATCAAGGTGGTGTTGCGCCGCGACCGCGGAACGGAGTTCGTCCTGCACGGCGTCGAAACTCCGCAGGCCACCCGGCGTGAGCGTGTCGAGCCGCGCCAGGAAGTAGCCGTTGTCGCTGTCGTAGAGATCGCTCACCTCGCCCTTCTTGGTGCCCGTGAACGCCCACGCGCTCACGCTCGGCACCTGGACGCCGTTGAGCGTGGCCGGCTGGCCTTCGGACGCCGTGATCTTGTAGATGGTCAGCTTGAGCTGGGCCGCGGCGCTGTCGAGCTTGGTGGGGTCTTCGGAATTCGCGGCGATCTTGGCCAGATCGTCGGCCTCGCGGTCGGTGCGCGCGGTGCTCGAGTCGCTGGGCTGGATCGGGAGCAGGATGTGCCGCACCGAGATCGTGTCGCCCTTGCGCGAATCCACCTCGATGAGATGGTAGCCGAAGGGCGTGAGCACCGGACCCGAGATCTCTCCCGGCTTGAGCTTCCACGCCACGCTGTCGAACGCCGGCACGAACTTCCCCTTCACGGCCTTGCCCAGCTCGCCGCCGTTGGGGGCCGACGCCGTGTCCGTGGACTCGCGCTTGGCGACGTCGGCGAACGTGGACTTGCCGGAGGTGATCTCGGCCCGGAGCGCCAGCAGGTGGTTGCGCACGGCGGCGCTATCGGCGGCCGTGGTGACGCGCGGAATCTCGACCACGGAGAGCACGGCCACGCCTGGCCGGGTGAATTCGTCATGGTGCGCATCGTAATACGCGTGCATCTCGGCGTCGGTCGCCGACTTCAGGTCGGACGAGTCGGGCACGTTGCTCCACGCGACGTAGCTCACCGAGGCACTGTCGTGCGCGTCCTGCCAGGCGCGCCAGAGCTCGGCGTCGGTCACGTACACGCCGCTCGTGATCTGCTCGAACAGCTTCTGCTTCGGGATCTCGGTGCGGTAGTAGGTCTCGAGTTGCACGAGCAGCCCGCTCTCGCGCGCCGCCGGACTCTGCAGCAGGCGCTGGTACTTGGCCATGTCGAACTTGCCGTCCGTCTGGAGATCGGGGCTCTGCTGGATCCAGGACGGGGGCGCGTACTTGGCGTATTCGCGAATCTCGTCGGCGGTCACCGAGATGCCGCGCCGCTTGTATTCTTGATCGAGCAGGATCTGCGTGACCATCTGATCGAAGACGGAATTCTCGATCTGCTGCTCTTCGTCCTGGGTCAGCGTGCGGCCGGCCGACTGCTGCTCGGACTGCACCTGGTTCTGCACGGTCTGCTCGTACGCCGTGTACAGGATTTCATGGCCGTCCACCTTGGCCACGGCTGTACTCGGGGTCACGGCGGCCGTGGTGCCTAGGCCGGATGTCTGGTAGAGAAGGAAGCCGATGACGAATGGGCCCGCGATGACGAAGACCCAGATGTACCTGGCCCAACTCCGCATGGTGTGCAGCACGCGGCGTTACTCCTGATGCGAACGATGGTTGCGACCGAAAAGCAGAGCAGAAAAAGGTATCCGGTGGACGGGCCTAAAATCAAGTCGGAGTGTGACTTCTGATTGACTTGGACTGTCTGCAATAAGTATTGTTCCGACTCCCACCGCCTGCCGCCTGATCGAGGCCCCCCATGGCGAGTTCAGCTCGCATCGATGAACTGAAAAAGAAATTCGACGAGAACCCCCGGCGCTATTTCGCCCCATTGGCGAATGAGTACCGCAAGGCAGGCGATCCCGACCAGGCGATCGCCATCTGCCGGGAGTTCTTGCCGCAGCAGCCCGGACACATGAGTGGACACATCGTGTACGGGCAGGCGCTGTTCGACGCCCAGCAGTTCGAAGAGGCGAAGTCGGTGTTCGACATGGCGCTCAGCCTCGACCCCGAGAATCTGATCGCGCTCCGCTACCTGGGGGACATCTCTCGAGGGCTGGGCGACGTCGACTCCGCGCGGGCGTGGTACCAGCGCGTGCTCGACGCCGATCCGCGGAACGACGAGATCGCCGCCGTCCTCACGTCGCTGGCCGAGGCCGCGCCGGCACCGGCGGCTCCTCCGGACGCGGCACCAGAGGGCGCCCAGGCGGCCGAGCCCGGGCCGTCCGGCATGCTCATCATCGGGGAGATCTCCCTGCCGGGGCTGGAGCCGGTCCAGCCCCCCGCGGCCGGGGAGGCCACGGCCGCCGCGGAGCCGCCGGTCGTCGAGTCTGCCGCGCTCGAGATCGAGCCGGCCATGCCCGCGCCGGAGCCGGAGCCCGTCGCGGCGGAACCGGAGCCTGCGACCTCGGAGCGTGTGGCCGAGGCTCCACCGGAGCCGCCGCGGGGCGCTGCGCCGCCGGCCGAGGAGCTGCTGGATCTGGACGACCTGCGGATCGTGGCCGAGACGGCCGTGGTGCCACGCGTGAGCACACCCCGTGCGTCGCTGCAGTCCCTCGGCATGGAATTCGAACGGGCCGACGACGAGATGTTCACCACCGAGCCAGAACGCATCGAGACGGTGGATGACCGGGGGGACGAGCCGGCCGCCGGTTCGGCCGAGGCGATTGCCGCGATCGAGGGCATCGACGCTGAGATGGAGATTCCGGGCGACATGGAGCCGGCGGCGTCCCCAGAACCCCCACTCGCCTCGGCAGCACCGACACCGGCCGTGGACGAGTTGCCGAACCTGGCATTCGAGGCTCCCGACGCCCCCGGGGCCCCGGTGGTCGCCGAGGCCGAGAAGCCAAGCGACCCGTTCGCCACCGAGACGATGGCCGAGTTGTACTTGTCGCAGGGCCACTATGGCGACGCGCTGCGTGTGTACAGGCAGATACTGGACGCGCGGCCTGGAGACCCGGGGTTGCAGGCCAAGATCGATCGGGTGGAGGCAATGACGGCGCCGACGCCGGCCATTCCGATGGCGGCCATTCCTGCGCCGGAGGCCCCCGTGGCCCCGGTGGCGGATGCGGCCGTGGTGCCTGAGGCGCCTGAGGCGCCGGTGGAAGTGCCGCCGGAGCCGATGGCGGACGCCGGACCGTCCATCCGCGAATTCCTGGGCGGGCTGGCGCGATGGGTGCCGCGGTCCGGTGCCGCCGTGACGGAGACCGACCCGATCGCCGAGGCGGTGGTGGTGGAGGAGCAGTCGGTGACGTTCACCGAGGAAAGCGTGGAGGTGTTCGCTGCCGGCGCGCCGGACGCGGGCCCGACGGTACCCGCGGAGCGCGGTGGGACGATCGACGCGCTGTTCGGTGGGGGGGGCGGGACCGCCGAGGATCAGGGTGCGGCGGCCACGCTGGCGGGCGCGTTCGGCGTCGTGGTGGACGATTCGGCCACGCCGACGCCGCCGATGTCCGGCGCGCCGGCTCGGCGCGCGACCACCGAACTCTCGCTCGACTCGGTGTTTCGCGAGCCGTTGCCGCCGCCGTCGCCGGCACCGGCCGGATTCTCGTTCGACCGGTTCTTCGCGGGCGGAACGCCTGCGCGGGGGGCGGCGGTGAACGAGACTCCGGCGCAGGGGCAGCCGTCGGAATCGGCGGCCGAGGACATCGAGCAGTTCAATTCGTGGCTCGACGGGTTGAAGAAGCGGTGAGAATCGCCGTCCTGAACGGCCCAAACCTGAATCTCCTCGGCACACGCGAGCCGGCGCTGTATGGGCACGACTCGCTGGCCGACGTGGAGCGGAAGCTGGGCGACGTGGCGCGCGCGCTGAACTTCGAGATCGAATTCGCGCAGCGGAACGGAGAGGGCGCCCTGGTGGACGTCATCCAGGAATGGCGGTCGCGGGTGCACGGCGCGGTGGTCAACGCCGGGGCGTACAGCCACACCAGTCTGGCGATCCGCGATGCGCTTTCGGCGGTCGCGATTCCGTTCGTCGAGGTGCACATCACCAACGTCTACGCCCGCGAGCCGGAGCGCCAGCGGTCGATGCTCGCGCCGGCCGCGATCGGCGTCGTGTATGGACTGGGCGTGTTCGGCTACGAACTGGCTCTGCGCGGGCTGGCGGCCCACCTGGCGCCCCGTGGCTGACGCACGTCCGCGGCGACTGGCCGCGCTGTCCGATGCCGTCACGGCGGCGCAGTTGGACGCGCTGCTGGTGACGGGCCTGGCGAACATCCGGTATCTGACCGGATTCTCCGGGTCGAGCGCGTTGGTGGTGGTCACGCCGCGCGACACGCTACTGATCACCGATTTCCGCTACCAGACGCAGGTGGTGGACGAGGTGGGCGCGCTGGCGCGCGTCGTGATCGAGCCGGTGAGCCTCTGGAGCGGCCTGTGGGAGCACCTGGGGGCGATGGGCGGCGTGAAGGTGGTGGGTTTCGAGTCGCCGCACATCGTGCATCGGGATTTCCAGCGGCTCCTCGAGGCGGGCAGCCGCTGGCAGTGGCGGGCGACGTCGGACCTGGTGGAGCGCCTGCGGGAGCGGAAGGACGAGGGCGAGGTGGCGTGCATCCAGCGGGCCGTGGACGTGGCGGGCCGGGCACTCGCGCGCACGTTGCCCGCAGTGCGTGCCGGGATGACCGAGCTGGCCGTGGCCGGGCTGCTGGAGCACGCGCTACGGGACGAGGGGAGCGAGGGGTTCGCGTTCCCGTCGATCGTTGCGGCGGGGGCACGTTCGGCGCTGCCGCACGCGCAGCCCACGGGGCACCGGGTGGCGGTGGGGGACTTCCTGCTGTTCGACTTCGGGGCCTCGGTGGACGGGTATGTTTCCGACGTCACGCGGACCGTGGTGGTGGGGCGCGCCAGCGCGGAGCAGCGGGAGGTGTACGAAGTCGTCCGCGAGGCGAACCGGTTGGCCTCGGCGGCGGTGCACGCCGGGATGACCGGGCGGGATGCCGACGCGGTCGCGCGGAGCTACATTGAGCGGCACGGGCTGGGGGAGCTGTTCGGGCACAGCCTGGGGCACGGGATCGGGCTGGAGGTGCACGAAGCGCCCCGCCTGGCCCGGACGGCCGAGCAGGTGCTCCCGCAGGGAGCAGTGGTGACCATCGAGCCGGGCGTGTACCGGCCCGGGTGGGGCGGGGTGAGAATCGAAGATGACGTTTGGCTGGGTGCGCACGGACCGCGCGTCCTGACGGATATTCCCCGGGAGTTAGTCGAGCTGGTGTGACGCGGCAGTCCGCGCCATTTCAACGACCCTTATGATCGACCTTCGCTACGTAAAGAAACTCATCGACATCATAGATGGCTCGACGGTGGATTCGATCGAGATCTCGTCCGACAAGGGACTGAAGATCCGGATTTCGAAGACCCCATCGCAGCGCGGGACCGTGCAGATGACGGCCCCGGTGCAGATGCCGCCGATGATCCAGGGTCCGGCCGTCGAAGGCCGGACGACCCCGTCGCAGGGGTTCGCGGCGATGCTGGGCGAGGGGGAAGGCGCGCCCAAGACCGCGCCCGCGCCGGCCGGCCTCGAGGTGAAGTCGCCGATGGTGGGCACCTTCTACCACGCGCCGGAGCCGGGGGCGAAACCCTACGTCTCGGTGGGCTCGCGGGTGGCCAAGGGGCAGATTCTCTGCATCATCGAGGCGATGAAGATCATGAACGAGATCGAGTCCGAGTATGCGGGGGTCGTGAAGGAAGTGCTGATGCAGGATGCCCAGCCGGTGGAGTACGGCCAGGTGCTCTTCCGTATCGACCCCAATGGATAGCGCCGCGTCGTCCGTCAATCCGGGCGCGGGCGCGGCGGCGCCGTCGACGTTCAACTTCAAGGGCGTCCTCGAGCAGCTGGTCCGGCGCGGGGCCTCCGACCTGCACCTCAAGGTGGGGCGGCCGCCCACGCTGCGCGTGAACGGCGATCTCGAGCCGCTCGAGCTCTCCCCGATGCGGCCCGAGGACCTCAAGGCCCTGGCCGAGCAGTTGATGACCGTGCGCCAGGTGAAGCAGTTCGCAGAAGAGAAGGAGTGCGACTTCGCGGTGGGCGTGCCGGGCATCGGGCGGTTCCGCGTGAACGTGTATCAGCAGCGCGGTTCGCTGTGCTTCGCGATGCGCGCCATTCCGTACCAGGCGCGCACGATCGAGGAGTTGAACCTGCCGATGGTGCTCAAGGAGATCGCGCTCAAGCCGCGCGGGCTCGTGCTCGTCACGGGCATCACGGGGTCGGGGAAGTCGACGGCGCTGGCGGCGATGCTCCAGCACGTCAATGAGAATCGCAAGGCGAACATCATCACGATCGAGGACCCGATCGAGTTCCTGCATCGCGACATCAACTGCCACATCAATCAGCGGGAAGTGGGCACCGACACGACCACGTTCTCGCAAGCGTTGCGGCGCGTGTTGCGGCAGGATCCGGACGTGATCCTGATCGGCGAGATCCGCGATCTCGACACGCTCGACACGGCGCTCCAGGCGGCCGACACGGGGCATCTGGTGTTCTCCACGCTGCACACCACCGACGCGACCCAGACGATCAGCCGCGTGCTGTCGTTCTATCCGCCGCACCAGCAGGCCGAGGTGCGGTTCTCGCTGGCCAGCGCGCTGCAGGCCGTGGTGTCGCTGCGGCTGGTCCCCCGGGCCGACAAGCCGGGCCGCATCCCGGCGGCGGAGGTGCTGATCAACACGGGCACGGTGCGCGATCAGATCCGCGACATGACCAAGCTTCTCAACATCCCCGAGCTGATCAAGGACGGCACCGTCCAGTACGGCATGCAGACCTTCGACCAGTCGCTGATGCAGCACTACACGCGCGGCATCGTGTCCTACGAGAGCGCGCTGTTCTACGCCACGAGTCCGAGCGAATTCGCGCTGCGGGTGCAGGGTGTGGCGGGAACGAGCGATACCAGCTGGTCGCCCTTCGAGGGCGAGACGGCGAGCTGACCGCCGCGCGTCGCATGATCACGGACGCCCCCAGCAGCCGACGGGCCTCGACTCGAGAATCCGGTGTTTAAGAAGGTACTCATCGCCAATCGCGGGGAGATCGCGCTCCGCGTCATCCGCGCCTGCAAGGAGCTGGGCGTCGAGACGGTCGCCGTGTACTCCGAAGCCGATCGCGAGTCGCTCCACGTGCGATTCGCCGACGACGACGTGTGCATCGGACCGCCGCCGGCGCGCGACTCCTACCTGCGCATCCCGCGCCTGATCGCGGCCGCCGAGATCACCGGGGCCGACGCCATCCACCCCGGCTACGGGTTCCTGGCCGAGAACGCCGAGTTCGCGGAGACCTGCGTCGCGTCCAACATCGCGTTCATCGGGCCCACCGCCGAGCAGATCCGCGTGATGGGCGACAAGGCGGCGGCTCGCAAGGCGATGACCGAGGTGGGGGTGCCGATCATTCCCGGCACCCCGGGCCCGGTGGAGGACGTGGACGAGGCGCTCGGGTTCGCCCGGCAGATCGGCTTTCCGGTGATCATCAAGGCGGCGGCCGGCGGCGGGGGCAAGGGCATGCGCGTGGCCAAGGACGCCGACGACTTCGCGCGGTCGTTCCAGCTCGCCCGCTCCGAGGCGCTGAGCGCGTTCGGCAACGGGGACGTGTACGTCGAGAAGTACCTGGCCCGGCCGCGGCACATCGAGTTCCAGATCCTCGGCGACCGGCACGGCCACGTGATCCATCTGGGCGAGCGCGACTGTTCCGTGCAGCGCCGCCATCAGAAGCTGATCGAGGAGGCGCCGAGCCCCGCCGTCACGCCGGAGCTTCGCGCGCGCATGGGGGCCGCGGCCGTGGCCGGCGCCAAGGCCATCAACTACGTGGGCGCGGGCACGATCGAGATGCTGCTCGACACCGACGGGTCGTTCTACTTCATGGAGATGAACACGCGCATCCAGGTGGAGCATCCGGTCACCGAGATGCTCACCGGCGTGGACCTCGTGAAGGAGCAGATCCGCGTGGCGGCCGGCGAGCCGCTCTCGATCACCGAAATGCCCCCGTTGCGCGGGCACGTGATCGAAGTCCGCGTGAACGCCGAGGATCCGGCGCGCAACTTCCAGCCGTCGCCGGGCACGATCACGACCTTCCATCCACCGGGCGGCCCCGGGGTGCGCCTGGACTCGCACGTATACGCGGGCTATGCGGTGCCGCCGTACTACGACTCGCTGCTCGGCAAGCTCGTCTGCCAGGGCCGCGACCGTGCCGAGGCGATCGTGCGCGTGCGGGTGGCGCTGGAGGGATTCGTCATCGAAGGCGTGACGACGACCATCCCGTTCCTTGCCCGCGTGATGCAGAACCCGCGATTCCAGGCCGGCGAGGTGGATACCAAGTTCCTCGAGCGTGAACCGGATCTGATGAAGGAGCCCACCTAGGTGCGCGTGGACGTCTTCTTCACGGCGCGCGAGGTCGGGCCGGGAGACGTCGCCGGGCGGGTGGTGGCGGTGGTGGACGTCCTGCGGGCCTCGTCGTCGATCGCGACGGCTCTGGCCCACGGCGCCCGCGCCGTGGTCCCCGGGGAGAGTTCGGAGGCGATCGTGGCCCTGTCCAAGGCCTTCGATCGGCGCGAGGTGCGGCTGGCCGGCGAGCGGCGGATGCGGATGATCGACGGGTTCGACCTCGGCAATTCGCCCCTCGAGTTCACGCGCGACGCGGTGGAGGGACACACCGTGCTGATGACGACCACCAACGGCACGGGCGCGATCGCGGCGACGCAGGGGGCGAAGGAAGTGCTCGTGGGCGCGTACGTGAACTTCTCGCCCGTGGCCGCCGTGCTGCGCGCCGCGGCCCGGCGCGGCGCCGACCTCGCGTTCATCTGCGCCGGTCATGAGGGACAGTTCGCGCTCGAGGACGCGGCGTGCGTGGGGCGCTTCGTGCGACACGCCACGCGCCGGGTGGCCGGCGCCACGCTCAACGACGCGGCGCTCGCTGCCGTGCAGCTGGACCGCAAGTTCGGCGACGACCTGTGGCGCCTGTTCGAGACGGCGAATCACGGGCAAGCCCTGGCCAACGCAGGGTTCGCCGCCGACCTCGTGGCCTGCGCGACGCTCGACGCGCACCTGGTCGTGCCCGTGTACCAGGACCGGCAGATCGTCCGGCTCGCCGCGCCCGCGGAGGCCTGACGATGCGCGACGCCCTCAAGCGCGAACTCGCGGCCATCGCACTCCTGCTGTTCGCGATCTTCCTTGCCGGCTCATTCGTCGTGCTCGGGATGGCGCAACTGAGCGGCGGCGTGGACGTGCGCGCCAACGTCGGATGGGTGGGCGCGTACCTCGCCCGTCCGCTGGTGGCGCTGCTCGGCTGGCCGGGGGCCATCCTCACGCCGCTCGTGCCCGCGGTGCACGCGCTGCGTCTGTTCGGCCGTCTCGAGTCGGACACCGATCGGTCGTGGATCATCTTCGTGGCGGGGCTGGTGGTGCTGCTGCCGGTGGCGCTCGCGCTGGCCGGCGGACTGCGCCTGGGAGACGACGCCGCGGCCGCGTCGGGCCTCTGGGGGGCGCTCGTGGGCGAATACTGGCGCGCCTGGTTCGGCGGGCTCGGGGCCTGGGTGGTGGTGGCGCTGGCGCTGTCGGCGCTGATGGCCGCCACCCTCGCCTGGAATCCGATTCGCGCGATCATCGGCGCGCGTCACGCGGCGTTGGGCGACGCCGGCAGCGCCGTCCGGCGCGGAAGCGATCGCGCCCTGGCGCTCGAACCGCCGCCCGAGGAGATGCCGGGCATCGAACTCGCGCTGGAGGCGGCGGGTGCCGACGCCGACGAGGCGGAGCCGCCAAAGAAGCGCTCCCGCAAGCGCACCAAGGCCGAGGCGGCGGCGGAGCGCGACGAGGAGATCGCGGCGGAGATCAATGCGTCGGCGCCGCTGGGCGAGGCGCTGGCCGACGAACTCCCGGGCCCCGAACTGCTCACCCCGCCGCCGCCGCGCGTGGGCGATGGGGGCAAGCGCGACCTCGACCTGATGGGGGAGAAGCTCATCGCCGCGCTGCGCACCTTCAAGGTGGACGGCGACCTCGTGGGCCGGACCACCGGCCCCGTGGTCACGCAGTTCGAGATCGAGCCGGCGCCCGGCGTGAAGGTGCGGCAGTTCGCGAACCTGGCCAACGACCTGGCGCTCGCCATGCGGGCCCAGAGCATCCGCATCGTGGCGCCGATCCCCGGGCGCGGCGCGGTGGGCGTGGAAGTGCCCAATCCGCAGTCCGAGATCGTGGCGTTCCGCGAACTCATCGAGACGCGGGACTTCCAGAATGCGCGCGCCGCGCTCCCGATCGCGCTCGGCAAGGACCTCGAGGGACGGCCCGTGATCGCCGACCTCGCCAAGATGCCGCACCTGCTGATCGCCGGCGCCACCGGGTCGGGCAAGTCGGTGTGCGTGAACACGATCATCACCAGCCTCATCTACCGCCACACGCCGCGCACGCTGCGATTGTTGATGGTCGACCCCAAGATGGTCGAGCTGTCGGTGTACAACACGCTGCCGCACCTGCGGCACAAGGTGGTCACCGACAACCGCGACGCGGCGTCGGTGCTGCACTGGGCCAAGCACGAGATGGAGGACCGCTACAAGCTCCTCGCCGCCAACGGCTGCCGGAACATCCAGGAGTTCAACAAGCGCGTGCAGGACGGCGCGCCCCTCAAGCACCCCAAGCAGCCGGACGCCGCGTTCGAGGAACTCACGTACACCGGCGATGTACTGCCGTATATCGTGATCGTGATCGACGAGATGGCGGATCTCATGATGACCGTGCAGAGCGAGGTGGAGACGCCGATCGCGATGCTGGCGCAGAAGGCGCGTGCCATCGGCATTCACCTGCTGCTGGCCACGCAGCGCCCGAGCGTCAACGTGATCACCGGGTTGATCAAGGCCAACTTTCCCAGCCGCATCGCATTCCGCGTGGCGTCGCAGGTGGACAGCCGCACGATCATCGACGGCGCCGGCGCCGAGGCGCTGCTCGGCAACGGCGACATGCTGTTCATTCCGCCGGGCAAGTCGGAACCGGCGCGGCTGCAGGGCGCGTTCATCTCGAGCGAGGACACCGAGCGGCTCATGCACTGGTACGAGGGCCGCAACGAGGCCCGGCGCAAGGCGCGGCTGGCTCAGGGACTGGGGCTCGACGAGGCCACCGAGGAAGACATTCTCGAGGCGGTGCGGGCCCGCGAAGCCGCCGAGTCGGCGAAGCCCGAGGAGCCGGACGCCGAGGCGGGCGATCGCGACAAGCTGTTCCGCGAAGCCGCCGAGGCGGTGATCCAGAACCAGGGCGGATCCACGTCGCTGCTGCAGCGCCGGCTCAAGATCGGCTACGGGCGGGCGGCCCGCATCATCGACCAGTTGGAGTTGGCCGGGGTCCTCGGTCGCGCCGAACCCGGCTCGAGCAAGCCGCGCGACGTGCTCGCCGGGCTCGAGGACCTGGACCGCATCTGCGGGCCGCGCGTCTGATGCGGCGGCTGGCGTGCGCTGCCGCGGCGCTCGTCGCGGTGTCGCTGAGCGCGACGCCCAGGGCACGGGCCCAGGATACGACGCGGAAGCAGGTCGCCCCTCCGGCCGCCGCCGACACCGACTCCACGGCGCGTCCCTCGCTGCCCGTGAACGGGCTGCTGCTGCGGGCCCAGCACGAGCGCTACGAGATGACGGTGGTGTCTCCCGACAGCACCCACGTGGTGGGCATGCGCGACGTGGATGCGCAGTTGAGCACGTACGGGGCGTTCCCGGCGTGGCGCATCGTCGAGACGCGGAGCGGCGCCGTGGCGTCGGTGGACACGCTCTACGCGTCGTACACCGACCTGCGGCCGCTGCACTGGTCGTCCACGCAGGGGCTGAGCCGCCTGGCGCTCGAGTTCACGCCGGATTCCATCTATGGCGGTACGAGCGGACCGAGCGGCGACCACACGATCATGATGGCCAACCGCGGCGACCTGCTCGCCGGGGCGCCGATGACCGAGCTGGCGCTGCAGCAGATGCCGCTGAGCGTGGGGCGCGTCGATTCGGTGTCGGTGCTGGTGATCGATCTGGGCTCCAGCCGGATCCTCCCGGCCACCCTCTCCGTGGATGGCGAGCAGGACGTGACCACGGGGCTGGGGCGCACGCACTGTTGGGTGGTGACGCTCAACACCGCCCTGGGGGTCCGGCGAATGTGGGTGGCCGAATCCGACCCCGTCGTGGTCCAGACCCGGCAGGACATCCCGGGCATGCCCAACTCGGTCCTGGTCGAGCGGCTCGTGTCCCGGCGGTAGGCTGCGGCGTTCCGATCCGGACGCGCGCGATCGGGTGATGCTCGGTGGGCCGGGAGCCGTAGGTTGGCCCCATGTCAGCGGCAACGCAGGCGTTCGGGGAGCTCGGAGAGCGCATCGCGGAACGGTGGTTGGCTCAGCGTGGCTGGCGGGTGGTGCACCGCCGGTACCGGTCGGGGCATCGGGACATCGACCTCGTAGTGGAGCGCGACGGAACGGTCGCGTTCGTCGAGGTGAAAGCTCGGTCCGGCGATCGGTTCGGAGATCCGGTGGAAGCAGTTAACTGGCGTAAGCGCAAAGAGTTAGAGCGTTCCGCCAGGACCTGGATCACCCGCCACGGCCGTTCCGACGAGTCGTACCGGTTCGACGTCGTGGGGATCCTGGTCCAGGGGCGGCGGGTGCGGGTGCGGCACGTGGAGAATGCGTTCGAAGTGCGTTCTGTCCCTTGATTCCTCGGAGGAGCTTCGTATTTTCTTCGGGGTAACGATAGGAACGCCCGCCGGGTTACGATTAGCCTGCGTGGCCAGGGGATCACGCTCAACAAAGGGAATGCCAACCATGGCCGTCTCCACGATGCAGGACGACAAGAAGAAGGCATTGAACCTGGCCATCGCGCAGATCGAGAAGAACTGCGGCAAGGGTTCGATCATGCGCCTCGGCGCGGACAATCGGATTCGTGTGGAGGCGATCCCCACCGGCGCCATCAATCTCGATGCGGCGATCGGCGTGGGCGGCATTCCGCGCGGCCGCGTCACCGAGATCTACGGACCGGAGTCGAGCGGCAAGACCACGCTCTGTCTGCACGTGGTGGCCAATGCGCAGCGCACGGGCGGCGTGGCGGCGTTCATCGACGCCGAGCACGCGCTCGACGTGGATTACGCGCGCAAGCTCGGCGTGGACATCGACGCGCTGCTCATCTCTCAGCCGGATACGGGCGAGCAGGCGCTGGAGATCTGCGAGATTCTCGTGCGCTCGGGCGCCGTGGACGTGATCGTCATCGACTCGGTGGCGGCGCTGGTGCCCAAGGCCGAAATCGAGGGCGACATGGGCGACTCGCACGTCGGCCTCCAGGCGCGGCTCATGAGCCAGGCGCTGCGCAAGCTCACCGGCGCGATCGCGCGCTCGCGGACGTCGGTGATCTTCATCAACCAGTTGCGCGAGAAGATCGGCGTGATGTTCGGCAATCCGGAGACCACCACCGGCGGCAAGGCGCTCAAGTTCTACGCGTCGCTGCGGCTGGACATCCGCCGCATCGGGGCGGTGAAGGAGAAGGAGGACGTGGTGGGCTCGCACGTCCGCGTGAAGGTGGTCAAGAACAAGGTGGCGGCTCCGTTCCGCCAGGCCGAATTCGACATCATGTACGCCGAGGGCATCAGTCACACGTCGCTGCTCGTGGACATCGGTGCCGAGGCCAACATCATCGAGAAGTCGGGCGCCTGGTACAGCTACAAGGGGCAGAAGATCGGGCAGGGTCGTGAGAACGCCAAGCTCTACCTCAAGGACAATCCGGCGATGCTCGCCGAGATCGAGGAGAAGGTGAAGGCCATCCTGGGCGTGGCCCCCGTGATCGCCGGCCCGTCCGAGGATGCCGTCGAGGAGTAACGCGCACCACCAGACCACCGGACACGTCAACGTGCCGGGGAGACGTAGCCTGAACGCGACGGGACCCGGAAACTCCCAACGCTACAGGGTACGGATCCCCGGCACTTTGCCGTCGGAGCGGCCATGCCCGTGATCACGGCCATCACGGCGCACGTCAAGAAACCGGGACGGTTCGAGGTCTTCGTGGACGGACAGCCGGAGGGCGCGGTGTCCGTGGAGGCCATCGAGCGGTTGCGGCTCGGCGTCGGCGTGGCGTTCGACCCGGTGCGGCCCGCGTTTGCCGCCGAGCTGGCGCTCGTTGCCACGTGGGATCGCGCCACGAGGCTGCTGGCCGCCCGCGCGCGGTCGCGCGCGGAATTGCGCCGGCAGCTCCTGCTCAAGGGCGAGGCCGCGGGCCCTGTGGACGCCGCGCTCGACCGTCTGGAACGCGCCGGATATCTGGACGACGCCGATTATGCGCGGCAGTTTGCCCGCAGCAAGGCCTTGGGGCGGGGCATGTCGCGGCGCCGTGTGCAGCAGGAGCTGGCCAAGCGCGGCATCTCACGCGAACTGGCCGAAGCCGCGCTGGCCGACGTATTCGCGGACGAGGGGGTGGGGGAGGGCGAAGCCGTGGCGCGGTTGGCGCGCAAGAAGCTCCGGAGCCTGATCCGTCTCGATGCGCCCACGCGCCGCCGGCGATTGTACGCGTTCCTGGCGCGCCGCGGGTTCGAGCACGACGATATCAGCCGGGTGTTGCGCGACCTCGGCGAGGACGGCGTCGAGCCCACGGACTGAAGGGCATAGTGCGTCGCGATTTGGTATATTCCGCGCGTATGCCCGACCGCGCCCCTCCGCCGCTTTCCGCCGCCGAAATCCGCGAACGATTCCTGCGCTACTTCGAGCGCCAGGGTCACGTTCGCCGTGCCAGCTCGTCGCTCGTCCCCGAGGACGACCCCACGCTGCTGTTCACGAACGCCGGGATGGTCCAGTTCAAGAAGGTGTTTCTGGGCATGGACGATCCGCCGGACGGCAAACGCCGGGCGACGACGGCGCAGAAGTGCGTGCGGGCCGGCGGCAAGCACAACGATCTGGAGCAGGTGGGGCACACGGCGCGGCACCACACGTTCTTCGAGATGCTCGGGAACTTCTCGTTCGGCGACTATTTCAAGCGCGACGCCATCCGGTTCGGGTGGGAGTTCGTGACCGGACGCCGGGAGGACGGGAATCTGGGGATCGATCCGGCCCACGTGCGCGTGTCGGTGTTCCGCGATGACGACGAGGCGCGGACGCTGTGGCGCGACGTGGCCGGGCTGCCCGAGTCACGCATCTACGGCCTGAGCGAGAAGGACAATTTCTGGCAGATGGCCGACACGGGACCGTGCGGGCCTTGCTCGGAGCTCTACGTCGATCTGGCGCACCTCACCGACGACTGGCGGTTCCCCGACGGCGCGTCGGGCGAGTGGACCGAGCGCGATCGCGTGGACTTCTCCACCGAGGCGTTCGTCGAGGGCGCCGAGGCGGGGAGGTTCCTCGAGATCTGGAATCTCGTATTCATGCAGTTCGACCGGCAGGCCGACGGCACGCTGGTGCCGCTGCCGCGTCCGTCGGTGGACACCGGCGCCGGATTGGAGCGCATCGCGGCCGTCCTGCAGCGGGTGACGAACAACTATCACACCGATCTGTTCGCGCCGATGATCGGCGCCGTGGAGGAGGCCGTCGGGCTGCCGTATCGCGGCCGCGCGGACCGGGCGCCGAGCGCGATGGCCGTGCGTGGCCGCAGCGTGCTGGTGGACCCGGCGTCGTTCCGGGTGATTGCCGACCACGCGCGGGCGGTGGCGTTCCTGCTCGCCGATGGGGTCTTCCCGTCCAACGACGGGCGGGGCTACGTGCTGCGCCGCATCCTCCGCCGCGCCGTGCGCCACGCCTGGCTGCTGGGGCGCACGGAGCCCACGCTCGTCCATGTGGTGCAGGCGGTGATCCACACCATGGGCGACGTCTATCCCGAGCTGCACACCCGAGCGGCCCATCTGCTCAAGACGACGCGGGTGGAGGAGGAGGCGTTCCTGGCCACCATCGAGGGCGGGCTGGCGCGGTTCGAGCAGCTGGCGCCGGAGAGCGGCCCTCGGCTGGGCGACGTGATTCGCGGCACGATCAGCGGGGACGACGCGTTCCGGCTGTACGACACGTTCGGGTTCCCGATCGATCTCACGGAATTGATGGCGCGCGAACGCGGCTATACGGTGGACATCGCCGGGTTCGGGGCGGCGCTCGAGGAGCAGCGGAACCGCTCCAAGGAGGAGCGCAAGTCGCGACGCCTGAGCGTGCAGTCGGGCGCGCTGGGCGACGGCGTGGAGTGGGTGCTGGCGCCGGGCGCGCGCGTGGCCGACGTGTCGTTCGTGGGCTACGACCGCGTGGCGATCGAGACGCAGGTGACGGCGGTGCGCCATCTGGGCGAGGGCCGGGCCGCGGTGCTGCTCCGCGAGTCTCCGTTCTACGCCGAGTCGGGCGGTCAGATCTCGGACCATGGGGAGATCGTGGGCGACGGCTGGCGGGTGGACGTGGAGGACGTGCGCAAGGTGGACGGGCGGCCGGCGGCGGTGGGGCGGTTGAGCGGGGAGTTCGCGTTCGGGCGGGTGACGGCGCGCGTGCCGACGCTGCGGCGCAAGGACACCGAACGGAATCACACCGCCACGCACCTGCTGCATGCGGCCCTGCGCCAGGTGCTGGGCGATGCCGTGCACCAGGCGGGCTCGCTGGTCGCGCCCGACCGGCTGCGGTTCGATTTCACGCATCACGGCCCGGTGAGCGCCGCCCGCCTAGAGGAGATCCAGCAGATCGTCAACGAGCGCGTCTGGCAGGCGATGCCGGTGGAGACGCGGGAGATGGCGTATCCCGAGGCCCGCGCGGCGGGCGCGATGGCGCTGTTCGGCGAGAAGTACGGTGACGTGGTGCGCGTGGTGACCGTCCCCGGCTTCTCGATGGAACTGTGCGGCGGAACGCACGTGCGGAACACGGCGGAGATCGGCCTGTTCCAGATCGTGCACGAGACCGGGGTGGCATCGGGCGTGCGGCGCATCGAAGCGATGACCGGACCGGGCGCCTACGCGCTCCTCCACGATCGCGCGCAGTCGCTGGGGCGCGCCGCCGAGTTGCTCAAGGTGTCGGTGGACGGCGTGGAGAAGCGCATCCAGGGGCTGCTCGACGAGAGGCGCGCGCTCGAGAAGCGGGTGGACGAAGCGGTGCGCGGCGGCGGCGACCAGTTGCAGCAGTGGTTGGCCGGCGCGCGGGAGCTCGACGGGACGGGCGCGCGGTTCGTCGGTCGGGTGGTGCAGGCCGCGGACCTCAAGGAGCTCCAGGGGCTCGGCGACGCGTTGCGCGAGCAGCTGCGCTCGGGCGTCGGCGTACTCGCCGCCACGTTCGGCGACGGCAAGACGACGCTGCTCGTGGTGGCCACCGACGATCTGGTCAAGCGGGGCGTGAGCGCGGGTGCGTTGGTCAAGGAGCTGGCGGCGCTGGCTGGCGGACGCGGCGGCGGCAAGCCGCACATGGCGCAGGCCGGGATCCCCGACGCGTCGCAGCTCGACCATGCGCTGGCGCAGGCGCCGGCGCTGGCGCAGGCGCTGATCGAGCGTGGCGCATGACGGTTGGCGCATGGCTGGACGGGCGCACGCCGCGGGCGCCCGACGCGCTGGCGGCCCGCGTCCGGCTGGCCCTCGGGGACCGGCTGGCGCGCGATGCCGCCGAGACGCACGCCGCGTGCGAAGCCGCCGCGGAGGAGATGCTCGCGGCGCTGCTGGCCCGGCGGGAAACGGGGCGGGAGTCGGCGCTCGATCTGCTGGCGGTGGATGCGCTCGTCACGTACGCGTTCGAGCATGCGGCGGAGCAGGGCGAGACGCTCGACGTGCGTGCCGCGCGGGCGATGCAGCGCATCGCGGACATCGGCACGCGGGGCCACGCGGCCGCGGAGGTCGCGTGATGTCCCACGGGCGGCGCGGGCGATGATCGACCTCCATACGCATCTGCTGCCCGGCGTCGACGACGGGTCGCCGTCGATCGAGGTGTCGGTGCCGGTGCTGGAGCGGTTCGCCGCCGGCGGGGTGGAGGTGGTGGTGTGCACGCCGCACCTGATGGCCTCGCGCGCGGCGAGCGCGCCGTACAATCATCACGCGCAGATTCTGGCCGCGCTGCGCGCGGCGGCGCCCGCCGTGCCGGAGCTCAAGCTCGGGTGGGAGATCATGCTCGACGTGCCGGGCGCCGATCTGCGCCATCCGCAGCTGGCGCTGGGCGGATCCAAGGCCGTGCTCGTGGAATTTCCGCGGATGACGATTCCCCCCAATGCCGCGGACGAGCTGTTCCGCCTGCGGATGAGCGGCGTCATCCCCGTGCTCGCACACCCGGAGCGGTACGCGGGGTGCACGGTGGCGCAGGTGATGGAGTGGCGAAAGGTGGGAACGGCCATCCAGATGGACGGCGCGGCGCTGCTCGGCACCGGGCACATGGCCCGCCTGGCCCAGGACCTCCTGGCGCACGGCTGCGCCGACGTGGCGGCCAGCGATACGCATGGCGACGCGCGGTCGCTCGTGGCGGTCCGCGCGTGGTTGCTCGAGTGGGGGTCGCCCGAGCACGCCGATCTGCTGACGCGCGACAATGCGCGGCGGCTGCTGGCCAACGAACCGATGCAGGAGGTCCCGCCGCTGGTGATGCGGCGCGGGATGCTGGCCCATCTGCGCGAGCTCGTGCTGGGGCGGTCGCGGCCCGGCGGCGCGGCGCACAACTGAGAGACGGCGCGGAGACTCACACGGTGACCCAGCAATCGGCGGGGCGGTTCGAGGACGCGTTACGCGAGTTGGCGGCGACGGCCACGCGCGTGGCCGAGACGATGGGACCGGCGCTCGACGAGGCGCTGCGCCTCGTGCGGGAGACGGTGGCCGCGGGCGGCACGCTGTTCTTCTGCGGCAACGGCGGGAGCGCCGCCGACGCGCAACACATGGCCACCGAATACGTGGTGCGGTACATGCGCAATCGACGGGCCTACCCGGCCATCGCGCTCACCACCGACACGTCGCTGCTCACCGCGGCGGGCAACGACCTGGGGTTCGACCAGGTGTTCGCGCGGCAGGTCGAGGCTCTCGCCCGGCCCGGCGATCTGCTGATCATCCATTCGACGAGCGGGAATTCCCCCAACGTGCTGCGGGCGGCGGAAGCGGCCCGCGCGCGGAGCGTGAAGGTGCTGGCGTTCTCGGCGCGCGACGGGGGCGCCCTCCGCACGGTGGCCGATCACTGCGTGATCGTACCCACCGACCGCACCGATCGCGCGCAGGAGCTGCACCTGTGCATCGAACACATCATCTGTGACCTCGTGGAGCGAGACCTGTGATCGATCTCAGAGGCAAGTGCGCGCTGGTGACGGGGGGCTCGCGCGGGATCGGCGCGGCCACGGTGCGGTTGCTCGCCGAGAGCGGCGCCGACGTGGTGCTGGGCTACCACTCGCGGCGCGATGACGCCGAGCGCGTGGCCGCTGAAGCGCGGCGGTGGGGCGTGCGATCGGCCGCCGTGGCGTCGGACATCGCGACTTCCGAAGGCGCCGACGGGCTCGTCGCCGCGGCGGTGCGAGAACTCGGCGCCCTCGACCTGTTCGTGGGCAACGCCGGCATCTGGCCCGTGGACGTGGAGGACGTGACCGCCATCTCCGACGCCCGGTGGCGGCGCACGATGGCCCAGAACGTGGATTCGATGTTCTACACCACGCGCGCCGCGGCTCGCGTGCTGCGTGACCACGGGCGCATCGTCCTCGTGGCCAGCACGGCGGGGCAGCGCGGCGAGGCGTACCATTCCGATTACGGGGCGTCGAAGGGCGCGATGATCGCGTTCGTGAAGTCGCTGGCGCCGGAGCTGGCCGGCCGCGACATCACCGTGAACAGCGTGGCCCCGGGGTGGGTGGACACGGAGATGTGCGACATCCCGTACGCCGACGGCGGCAAGGAACGCATCGCCGCCACCATTCCGCTGGGACGCGTGGCCGATGCGCGCGACATTGCCGGCCCCATCGTCTTCCTCTGCTCGTCGCTCGCGCGGCACATCACCGGAGAGATCATGAACGTCAACGGCGGCAGCGTGCTCTGCGGATGATCGTCCTCCTCTTCACGGGCGGCACGATCTCCATGCGCCACGATCCCGTGGCGGGGGGCGCCGTGCCGGCCCTCGCAGGACGCGACATCCTGGCGCTCGCCCCGGGCATCGACCGCATCGCCGATCTCGAGGTGGACGACTTCGGCGCCTTCCCCGGGCCGCACATGACCGTGGACCGCGTGTGGGCATTGCGCGCGCGCATCGCGCGGCACCTGGCGCGCCCCGACGTCCAGGGGGTGGTGGTCACGCACGGCACCGACTCGCTGGAGGAATCCGCGTACCTGATGGCGCGGTCGCTCGACTCCGAGAAGCCCGTGGTGTTCACCGGCGCCATGCGCACGTCCAGCGACCTGGGCTGGGACGGCCCCGCCAATCTCGGGGCCGCGGTGGCCACCGCGGCCAGCGCCGTGGCGGTGGGACTCGGCGTGCTCGTCGTGATGGGCGACCGCATCTTCAGCGCCCTCGACGTGACCAAGGTCCACACCCACATGCCCGACGCCTTCGAGAGTCCGGGACTCGGCCCGCTCGGCGTGGTGGACGATGGCCGGGTGATCGTTCGGCGCACGGCGCCGTTCGGGCTGCCGCCGCTCATGCCCGACGCGCCCGCGCAGCCGGTGGACATCGTGTACGCCTGGCAGGGCGCCGATGCGCGGCTGCTCGATGCCTCGCGCGTCGAAGCGCTCGGGGTGGTGGTGGCGGCGATGGGGCGCGGCAACGTCCCGCCGCCGATGGCCGAGGGCATCGACCGCTGGATCGCCGACGGCAAGCCGGTGGTCATCGCGTCGCGCGCCCTGCGCGGGCGCGTGGGCCATACGTACGGCTACGTGGGCGGCGGGCGGCGGCTGTTCGAGGCCGGCGCCCTGTTCGCGGGCAGCCGGCGTCCGCAGCAGGCCCGTATCGATCTCATGCTCGCGCTGGGCGCCGGGGTGGACGTGCGCCGCGTGTTCGATGGCTGAGCGCGACGAACTGCTCAAACTTCGCCCGCCGCCGGCGGTGCTGGACATCGCCGACCGGCTCGAGCGCGCCGGCTTCGAAACCTGGTGCGTGGGCGGCGCGGTGCGCGACGCGCTGCTGGGCCATGCGCATCTCGACTGGGATCTCGCCACGGCCGCCACGCCGGAACAGGTGCGCGGGCTGTTCGGGCACCGGCGCACGATTCCGGTGGGCATCGAGTTCGGCACCGTGGGCGTGCTTGACCACGAGAAGACGATGCACGAGGTCACGACCTTCCGGCGCGACGTGCGCACCGACGGCCGACACGCCGAAGTGGAATTCGGCGTATCGCTGGACGACGATCTGGCGCGCCGCGACTTCACGATCAATGCCATCGCCTATTCGCCGCGCCACGAGCGGCTCCACGACCCGTTCGCGGGGCGCGCCGACCTCGCGCGGCGCGTCGTGCGCGCCGTCGGGGACGCCGACGCGCGGATGCGCGAGGACCGCCTGCGCGCCCTGCGCGCCATCCGGTTCGCGGCGCGGTTCGGATTCACCATCGATCCGGCCACCTGGGAGGCGATGGTCGCGAGCGCGCCACACCTGTCGCGCCTGTCGCCGGAGCGGGTGAAGCAGGAACTGGAAAAGACCATGCAGCAGGTGGCGCAGCCGAGTGCGGCGCTGCGCTTGTGGCGCGAGGCCGGCGCGCTGCCGGTGCTCGTGCCCGCGCTGGCCGACACCGCGGAGGAGACGTTCCGCGCGCTCGATTGCCTGGCCGTGCCGGGCCCGGCGCGGCGGCCCAATCGACGCCTGCATCGGCTGGCGACGTTGTTCAGCGACGTGCCGGCGGCCAGGATCGGCGCCGCGCTCACCGCGTTGCGCTGCTCCAAGCTCGAGATGAACTGGATCCAGGCGCTGGTCGAGCGTTGGCAGACGCTCGGCCCGCCGATCGGCCAGGGCGTCGCGGCGGGCGACGAGATCTCCGACGCGCAGGTCAGGCGCTGGGTGGCCGCGATCGGGCGCCTGCACCTTCCGGGGTTCTTCCGCATGGCCAGCGCTCGTTGGGCGGCGCAGCGCGACCGCGGCGCCGTCGCGCCCGCAGCCGATCGGATCCACGGGTTGTACCGCCGCGTGCTGCGCGCGGCCTTCCGCGATCCCGTGGACCTGCGCGATCTCGCGGTGGACGGCGACGATCTGCGGCGCGCCGGGATGCCCGTGGGGCCCGGCATGGGCCAACTGCTCCAGGCGCTCCTCGACTGGGTGCTGGACGATCCCCGGCGCAACACCCCGACGGCGCTGCTCGCGCGCGCGGCGGAGCTGCGGTCGGGCCCGGGAGCCCCGTGACGCCGGCCGGCCGGGACCGCGGACGCGGCCGCGCGCCCGGCGGCGACTCGCTCTGGGCGCGCCCCGACGACGCGCCGCTGGCGGCGCGCATGCGCCCGCGCACGCTCGAGGAGTTCGTGGGCCAGGAGCACCTGCTCGCGCCGGGCAAGCCGTTGCGCACGGCCATCGAATCGGGGACGGTGGGGTCGATGGTATTCTGGGGGCCTCCCGGCACCGGCAAGACGACGCTCGCGCGCCTCATCGCGCGGCACACCGAGCGCGAGTTCGTGTCGTTCTCGGCGGTCACCGAAGGCGTGCCGCGCGTGCGGGAGATCGTGGCCGAGGCGGAGTCGCGCCGCGCCATGGGGCGGGGCACGATTCTGTTCGCCGACGAGATCCACCGGTTCAACAAGGCCCAGCAGGATGCGTTCCTGCCGCACGTGGAATCGGGGACGATCACGCTCATCGGCGCCACCACCGAGAATCCCTCGTTCGAGATCAACGGGGCCCTGCTGTCGCGGCTGCGCGTGTTCGTGCTGCGTCCGCTGGCGGCGGAGGACCTGGCGATCGTGTTGCGGCGTGCCCTGTCGGACGCCGAGCGTGGGCTGGGCACATGGACCCTGACCGTGGACGATGCGGCGATCGCGCTGCTGGCCACGGAGGCTGACGGTGACGCCCGGCGCGCCCTCACGGTGCTCGAGGCGGCGGCGGGGCACGTGGGCAAGGCCGGCCACCTGGACGCGGCCCAGGTGCGCGAGGCGCTGCAGCTACGGTTCGCGCGCTTCGACAAGGGCGGCGAGGAGGCGTACAACATGCTCAGCGCCTACCACAAGAGCCTGCGCGGCAGCGATCCGCAGGGCGCGCTCTACTGGATGGCACGCATGATCGAGGGCGGCGCCGATCCCATGGTCCTGTTCCGGCGCGCGATCGCGATGGCGGCCGAGGACATCGGGCTCGCCGATCCCGACGCGTTGAAGCTGGCCGTGGCGGCGCGCGATGCCTTCCACATGCTCGGCGCGCCCGAAGGCTACCTGCCGCTGGCCGAGATGACCGTGTACCTCGCGACGGCGCCAAAGTCCAACAGCACCAAGCGCGCCCTCGATGCGGCGCTGGCCGCGGCGCGCGACACGCCGGCCGAGCCGGTGCCCCTCCACATTCGCAATGCGCCCACCGGCCTGATGAAGGAACTGGGCTACGGGGAAGGGTATCAGTACGCACACGCGGTGCCGGAGGCGTACATTCCGCAGGAGTACTTGCCGGAACGCCTGCTCGGCACCGCGTTCTTCACACCGGGCCCGTTCGGCTTCGAGAAGGAAATCGCCAAGCGCCTGGCCTGGTGGGCGGATCTCAAACGCAAGGCCGGCGAATCAAGCGCGGCCGAATGAGGAGCGGAGAATGCGCATGAAGCGATTCCTGATCGGCGTTGTGGCTCTGGTGGCGATCGGCGGCTGTTCGTTCCTCGGGCGCCAGCTGTTCAAGCAGCCCGTGGTCACGCTGCGGGACGTTCGACTCGTGGGGCTCGGCGTGTTCGGCGGTAACCTCGACGTGGTGGTCAGCGTGTACAATCCCAACGACTACCAGCTCGACGCCACGCAGCTGCGCTACCAGCTGTTCGTCGATACCGTAGCCGTGGCCGACGGCACGCTCACCGATCGCCAGGCGTTCCGGAGCGGCGACTCTACGATCGTGCACATCCCGGTGCAGTTCTCGTACAACGGGGTGAACGCGGCCGGGCGCGAGCTCATGCAGACGGGCGCCGTGGACTATCAGATCGTCGGCGACGTGACCGTGGGCTCGCCGATCGGCACGCGGACGTTCCCGTTCACGTCCAGGGGCCGGTTCTCCACCCTGAATTCAAAATTGCGCTGAGCGGAGGCTCGTATCGCACGCGAATTGATCACCGTCACGCCGCCCGTTGATCGGGCCCTCCTGGTGGGCGCCCCGCGCAAGCGCGCCGGCGCCCGGCAAGCGATGGACGAGCATCTGCGCGAGCTCCAGCGCCTGGCCGACACCGCCGGCGCCCACGTGGTGGGCGAACTCACGCAGCAGATCGACCGGCCGCATGCCGGCACGTATCTGGGCTCGGGCAAGCTCGACGAGCTGCGGCTCAAGGTGCTTGAGACCGGGGCCACGCTGGTGATCTTCGACGACGAGCTGTCGCCGTCGCAGGGCAAGAACATCGAGGATGCGATCGGGCAGCGCGTGGTGGACCGCGCCGAATTGATCCTCGACATCTTCGCCACGCGGGCGCGGAGCAGCGAAGCCAAGATGCAGGTGGAACTCGCCCAGCTGGAATACATGCTGCCGAGGCTCACCCGGATGTGGACGCACCTGGAGAAGTTCCGCGGCGGCATCGGCGTGCGCGGCCCCGGAGAAACGCAGCTGGAAACCGACCGGCGGCTGATTAACCACCGCATCAAGCTGCTCCGGGAGCGGCTGCAGGACGTGATCAAGTCGCGCGCGGTCCAGCGCCAGTCGCGGCAGGGCAGTTTCAGGGCGTCGCTCGTGGGCTACACCAATGCCGGCAAGTCCTCGATCCTCCGTGGGCTCGCCTCCGCGCCCGACGTGTTCGTGGAGGACCGCCTGTTCGCCACCCTCGACCCGCTCACGCGCGACGTGGAGCTGGGCGAGAATTCGCGCGCCCTGGTCACCGACACGGTCGGCTTCATCCGCAAGCTGCCGCACCACCTGGTGGCGTCGTTCCGCGCCACGCTCGAGGAGACGCGCGATTCCGATCTGCTGCTCCATGTGATCGACGCCAGCCATCCGGCGTGGGAGGACCAGCGCCAGGTGGTGGAGCAGGTGCTCGAGGAGTTGGGGTTGCAGGACCAGGCCACGCTGCTCGTGTTCAACAAGATCGACGCGCTGTCCGACGACGCGCTGCTGGCGCTGCAGGCGCGGATGTCCACGGCGTCGCCGGGCGCGATCTTCGTGTCCGCGGTCGCCGAGGGTGGGTTGGAGCCGCTGCGCCGGGCGTTGCTGGCCGCGGTGCGCGCGCGCCGGCCGCTCTCGGAAATCCGCATGTCGCCGGCCGACGGGAAGCTGCTGTCGGACATCCACCGCCACGGCGAGGTGCTCGATCAGCGGGCGGACGGCGACCGTCTGGTCGTGCGGGCCCGCGTGGATGAGGCGCTGGCGGGCCGGCTGCGGCGTGCCGGCGCGACCGTCGAACCGGTCTGAGACCTCGGCGCCGCGGGGACGAACGAACAGGGGGGCCCGATCGGGCCCCCCTGTTCAATGGTCGCGCAGGGACTCGAACCCCGGACCTCTGGTATGTGAGACCAGCGCTCTAACCAGCTGAGCTACGCGACCAAGCCACGCGCCGCGCACGGCGCATGCAGTCCGAAAAACCTAACGAGCCGGGAACGGCGATGGTAGTCCTTCGCGCGTCCGGCGTTCGCATGGGGCCTGCAGGGATCGAACCTGCGACCGTTGGATTATGAGTCCACTGCTCTAACCAGCTGAGCTAAGGCCCCGCGTCCCGCGCCTTCTAGTTATCGGAGGTCCCGGCGCCACGCAAGCGACGCCCGGCACGGTCAGGACGTCCGCGCTTGTTGCTCCTGCCGCTCCATGAATCCGTCGTACGACGCCAGCACCTCGGCCGGCGTCACGGTGGCGGCGCCCAGCTTGCCCACCTCCACGCCGGCGGCATAGTTCGCGATCACCGCCGCTTCGGCGGCCGTGGCGCCGGCGGCCAGCATCGCCCCGAGATACGCGGTGACCGTGTCGCCGGCGCCCACCACGTCGTACACCTCGCGCGCCATGGTCGGGATCCGGAGCACGGCGCCATCCGGGGAGAGCAGGGCCATGCCGCGCTCGCCGAGGGTGAGCAGCAGATGGTCCACGCCGAGGCGGGCGAAGGTCTCGGGGAGCGCGTGCGGGTCGTCGAGATTGATTGCCGCCCCGAGCGCGGCTTCGAGCTCGCGCCGGTTGGGCTTGAACACCGTCGCGCCGCGATACGCGAAGAAGTTGCGGTACTTGGGGTCGACGACGATCGGGATCCGGCGCGCTTGCGCCCAGGCAATGGCGCGGGCGATCACCTCCGGCACGAGGACGCCCTTGTTGTAGTCCTCGAGCACCAGCGCGTCCGACGATTCGATGGCGGATTGCACCGCGTCGAGCAGGCGCGCGATCTCGCTCGGCGCGAGGTCGGAGTCGTCCTCCTCGTCCACCCGGACCATCTGCTGGGCCCGCGCCACCACTCGCGTCTTGGTGGTGGTGGGTCGCTCCACCTCCACCAGGTGATCGGCGTAGACCGACATCTGCTCCAGCATCGTGCGCAGCGTGGATCCGCCGGCGTCGGTCCCCACCGCGCCCACCAGCCGGCAGCGGGCGCCCATCGCGCACACGTTCTGGGCCACGTTCGCGGCGCCGCCCAGCGCGTAGCGGCGCTCGCGCACCCGCACCACCGGCACCGGCGCTTCGGGCGAGATGCGCTCGACGTCGCCGATCAGATACACATCGAGCATCGCGTCGCCGACCACGGCCACCTGCTGCTGGGCGGCGGCGTCGAGCAGCGCGGTGAGACGGGTGCGGCTGATGGACAGGGGCATGGGCAGGGAAGCTACCCGCAAGCGGGATGCGCGGTCAACGATCCGCGCGCGCGATCCACCCGCCGCCGCGGTCGCGATGTGCGCGGGCCCCCTGGACAGGGCGCCCCGCCGATGGCAGCCTTTGGCGAATGTCGCCCACCGTCGCCATCGCGTTCGCCATCCTCGGCATCTCGCTGGGTGGCCCACTCACCAGGCTGTCGGGGGCGCCGGCGCTCACGGTGGCGGCGGGGCGGCTGGGGTTTTCGCTGATCGTGGTGGCCGTCGCGCTCGTTGCCACGGGCAGTTGGCGGCAACTCCGCGTGCTGAAGGCGCGCGACCTCATGGTGGCGCTCGGCGCCGGCGCCATGCTCGCCATCCATTTCTGGTCATGGAACGCGTCGCTGAGCCTCACCACGGTGTCCGCCTCGGTGGTGCTGGTGGACATGCAGCCGGCGGTGGTGGGATTGCTGTCGGTGGTGTGGCTGCACGAGAACCCGACCCGCCGCCAGTGGGGCGGGATCATGATCGCCATGGCCGGGGCGGTGGTGGTGGCGCTGCCGGACCTGCTGCGCGAAGGGGCGGGGCAGGGCAGCCGCGCGTTGCTCGGCGACGGGCTGGCGTTCACGGGCGCCATCGCCGGCGCCTGCTACTTCGTGGCCGGGCGCAAGCTGCGGGCCACGCTCGACCTGTGGCCGTATGTCGCCGTCGTGTACGGCGCCTGCTTCGCGGTGCTGGTGCTGGCCGCGCAAGCCACCCACGTGGCGCTGCTTCCGCAGCCGCCGCATGAATTGGCGATCTTCGCGGCGCTGGCGCTGGGGCCGATGCTGCTTGGGCACACGGGGTTCAACTACGCGCTCCGCTACGTGCCGGCGTACGTGGTCAATCTGGCGCTGCTCTGCGAGCCAATCGGCGCCACGATCCTTGCGGCCCTGCTGCCCGGCATCCGCGAGTTGCCCAACTGGGGGACGGTGGCGGGCGGGGCGCTGGTCCTGTACGGGATCGCCCGGGCCAGCCGAGCGGCGCGATAGGCCGCCGAGCGCGCCTCGCGCCTCGTTATGTTTCAATGGTTGGCGCCCGGCGCCAGCCCACCTCCGGACCCCCGCATGACCGAGTTGCAACTGGATGTCGTCGTCACGCGTGGCGACAGCGTGGAATCGCTGCATCACGTGCACGCGGCCGTGGTCGATCCGGCATGCGCGTTGCTCGCGCATGCCCGCGATGCGACGTTGACCACGCACTGGCGCTCGTGCGGCAAGCCCTTCCAGGTCATGCCGCTGCTCGAGTCCGGCGGATTCGACGCCCTGGGCTGGGGCGACGACCAGCTGGCGCTCGCCTGCGCGTCGCACGGCGGAGAGCCCGAGCACGTGGCGATCGTGCAGCGCATGCTCGACGACCTCGGGCTCGAGGCGGGCGACCTCGCCTGCGGCCCGCACGAGCCGCTCACGGCGCGCGGCGCGAAGCTGCTCCGCGACGCAGGGCAGCGCCCCACGCGGCTCCACAACAATTGCTCGGGCAAGCACGCGGCGATGCTGGCCCGTGCCAAGACGGCGGGCTGGCCCACCCTGGGGTACGAGCGCCCGGATCACGCGGTGCAGCAGGGGTGTCTGGCCTCGGTGAGCCACTGGTCGGCGCTCGCGCCGGAGGCCATCGGGCGCGCCGTGGACGGCTGCGGCGTGGTGGAGTTCGCGCTCCCGCTCACGCACATGGCCACGGCGTACGCGCGCCTAGCGAGGGCGTCGCTCGACGGACACCCGGCGGCGGCGCGCATCCTGCACGCGATGCAGACGCGACCCTTCCTGATCGGCGGCACCGACCGCTTCGACACCATTCTCATCGAGGAGACGGCGGGCCGCGTGGTGTCCAAGGTCGGCGCCGAGGGCGTGCACTCGGCGCTCAGCCTGGACCGCGGGATCGGGGTGGCGATCAAGGTGGAGGACGGCGCGGCACGCGCCCAGTATCCGGCGCTGCTTCGCGCGTTGCAGTTGCTCGACGTGCTGCCGGCCACGCTACCGCCGCGGCTCGAGGAGATCGCCCGCCGTCCCATCCGGAACACGCGCGGCGAGATCGTGGGCGACGTGCGCCTCATCGCGTGATCGGCGCCCGATTGATCCGCCAGGCATCGCAATCATGACGCCCGCCGCCCGCCCTCCGGTTACGCTCCAGGCGCTGGACGACGCCACCGCGCGCCTCGTCCGGCTGTCGGCCGTGGTCACCGCGGGCACCGAGTCCGAACAACGTGCCGGGATCGCCGCGGTGCTCGACGACGTGCCCGCGCTCTGGGTGGAGGAACTTCTGCTGCAGTCCTATCTCTTCGCGGGGTTCCCGCGCACGCTCAATGCGATGCGCGAATGGCGCCGGGTGCACGCCGAGCCGGCGGCGCCGCCGGCCGATGGCGACCCGGCGGCATGGCGCGTGGCGGGAGAGGAAACGTGCGCGGTGGTCTATGGCGGGTTCTACGCCCGGCTGCGCGAGAACATCCGGCAACTGCATCCCGCGCTGGACGAATGGATGATCGTCGAGGGGTACGGCAAGGTGCTCAGTCGTCCCGGCCTCGATCTCGCGCGCCGCGAGGTCTGCATCGTGGCGGCGTGCGCGGCGGCGGGCCAGGACCGCCAGTTGCACTCGCACCTGCACGGTGCGCTCAACGCCGGCGTGGCGGCTCCC